>NZ_JBCLWJ010000012.1:0-144707 GCF_039563885.1 Algoriphagus sp. SE2
TATCGGTTGGTCCCGATAGGTATCGGGATGAAATACATCGGTTAGTATATGGCGAGTTTTAATGCGATATATACATTGTTTTGCGGTGTTTATCGTTAATTTTTAGACTTTGTATAGACGTCTTTTCCGTTTACAGAAATCATATTTCCAGAGGTGTCAGGGACAAGAATCTCTTCGAATTCTAGGTCGAAATATATAACATTCCCATTTTCTAGTAATCCTAGTTCAAACTGCAATCCCATTGATGATATATGTACCTTTCCGTTTTCTTCAAAGATTGATACGGGTCCTTCTCCCCAATCAGCCGAAAGTGTATAATTTCCTATAATATTCTCTCTCTTTTCTTTGGACCATGGGATAACATGTAAACCATTATTTGTCACATAGTCAGCATCAATTTTAATATTGATGCCAATGATCGATGCTATTCCATTAGCAATTCCTGTAGGTTGTACAGAGTCCCAACCAGCATAGCCTAGATTGGTAAGTGTTATTACACTCACATTTTTTTCAAGGACCTTCAAATAATGGGTTCCTGTAATACCAGTATGATCTGCTATTTTTAATCCTCCTAGTTTGGTAATGTTCCAGCCCAATCCATAATTGATGTTTGTGCCATCATTGGTTTTATAATTATCCCAAAGTAATTTTTTACTACTAGTGGAAAGAATTTTATCTGAATTTAATGCAGCATCCCATTTCTGCAGATCTTGAATATTCGAGAAAATCCCATACCAAGACGGTATTTCTATATTATGATAGCGCCTATTATTAATCCATTCACCATCTCTCAAGGTATATCCTCTTGCTTCATTCGGATGGATGGTTCTTTGGTCTACTATATATGTAGAGGACATGCCAGCAGGATCGAAGATGCGTTCTTTCATAAACTTTCTATAGCTACCTGTAATATTGTCTATAACAATACCTAGAAGTGCATAGGCAGGATCACCATATTGGTAAACCTCTCCAGGAGCATGACTTAATTCTTGTGCCACTATAGCATCAATGATAAATTGCTTTGACCAATCGGCAAATTCTGTTCTGACTCTCTTTCCAGTCATTTCATTAATTCCAGCATAATCGTCTGATGCTGTAAGCCCAGATGTGTGTGTTAAAAGATGTTTTAATGTTATCGAAGACCAAGCTTCAGGGCATTGAGGGAAGTGCGTTTTTAATAGATCGTCTATATTGAGTTTTCCATCTTGTTGCAGAAGAAGAATAGCGGAAGCCGTAAATTGTTTTGTTAATGATGCAAGCTCAAATATTGTTTCAGGAACCACCGGTCCATTATTCTGGATATCCGCCTTACCGAATGCTTCAATTGCTAAAAGCGAATCTCGATCAAAAATCCCATAGACCAATCCTGGAATCCTCCGTTTCTCCATTTCATTCCGAACATAATTTTCAATTTCTGGAAGTTTGTCAATAACCCTTTTTTTGTCTAATTCTTGAGTAAATGATGAAATAGAATAGAATAAAGAAATTAGAAATAGTAAATACGCTCGTGATTTCATTTATAGGTTTTTTATACTGCACAACGGTTTTTATATGAGCCGTATTCTTAGGGTTTGGATTATATATGTTGTTGTGCTTTCGTTTGATTTTAATCAGTCACTTTTTTCTAATTTATCTATCTCTTTGTTCACAATATCAATACCTTCCTTTATTGCATTTTCTAAAATTGGCATTTGGAACTGAGTATATGATAAAATGTCTTGTGCAATTTTAATTCTGTCGATAAGTTCAGGTTGCTTTAAAAACGATTCATTGTTAATTGGTCTGCTTACAATTTTATAGCTATTATCGGGCAATTGTATTTGAACACGTTTCCATAACGAATTATGAAGTTGTAACTTATAGTCTTCGTTAGAATGCCTTGCTTCCATCATCTCATAATACGATATAGCACCTGGAAAATCTACTTCGTAAATTTTAATTATTTTTCTTCGCAAGGAATCATTTGAAATCTTATCAAGGCCAACTGATTTTATACCCTCATAACCCCCTTTGTTGTAAACGAATAAATTGCCCCACGTCATTTTATTATATGATTCAAGCAAAACAGTATCAGGATAAGTTTTATTTGAAGCTATCATAGCTAGTAACTCTTGAATTCCCTGTCTTTTTCTTTCTACTCTAGATTTAAAACCATCATAATAATTAACATCTTGCTCTAAAGAACTTTTAATTTCTCTTAGCATTGTAACCTCAAAGCTTCTGTTTAATCGAGTTTGGTTCCAGTTGTTTATTTGCAATGCAACCAAAATCCCTATGACAACAAGTACAATTTCCCCAATGGCGTATTTCAAATACTTTCCGGTTTTTCCTTCCGAAAGTAAATTTTGTCTAATTTTTCTAAAGAATTTTATCATGGGTTATTGGTTGGTCCCGATAGCTACCGGGATGAAGCATGACTTTTTTATTTATACAATTTTATTGAACATATTCCCCAGATTTGGTTGGATATGTACATGTTTGGTTTTTTTTATTTTATAAAAGTTAATCCTAATCAGCTTAAAATCAAATTCTTCCATTTAATTTGAAAGCAGCCGGATCAAGAATAAAATCTCAGTACGGATTGGAGTCATTTCGACCAGAGAGCTTGCCTGCAGAAGGCAGGAAATCGCATTTTTTTAACAGCTAGGATGCAAATGGAACGCAAAGGAAAAAATCGCTGATACACTCTACACTTAGTCAAGTTTGTCGAGGAATTATATCAGGCTAAATAGATTCGAATCCTTGGAATCAGGGAGAAAGTCATTATGCCTAGAGGGGTGGATGGGCCTTCCGAACGAAGTTGGACAAGCCACCCGCAAGGCAACACTTTGTCCATTCTTGACTTCTTCCAATCAGTCCTGCCTGCAGCAGGCAGGCCAAAAAGCAGGCTAAACAAAGAAAAAATGCTAGAAAATGAACTTTTGATTATTCATGGAAGCCATTGTTGTGCCGGCGTGCTTTCTATTTAATGCTATTTAAATATATTTCTAACATTGTATATCCATCTGACGAAATGTTATTTCTATCTTCTGGATTTGATTTATCTAAGTCATTCTTATCTTCCCAATCATCTGGCATACCGTCATGGTCTGTATCAATAGGTGCAGGATAGCTTTTCAGCTCGGGCCAGCCACCAACATCACTAGGTTTATCAATAATACCTTTATTGCCATATTTTGCTGTTCCATTAAGAACATCATCGATAATATCTGCATCTACTTTATCGCGCTTGGGGAAAGAACAACCTGCATGGTCAAGCACAGATTGAAAGGCTTCTTTTGCAGTTTCTTGTTCAATCTTCATCGCTGGCCATGGCTCATTGAGTCTGAACGCTGAACTTGTTTGTGTTACACCCAATAAATTATCTTGAGTAACATTTGGACTTCCCTCAACGAAATTTTCGGAAACCCACCATTTACCAGCATCTGCGTCACCATCACGTGTAGAAGGAGCAACTATAATACTATTCACTTTTGATTCAGTTGCAGGTCCTAACTTGTAATAATTCGCTATCATATTAATGGTAGAATGTTCAATTGGAGGCTTACGTCTATCTCCTACCTGATGGGCTTCACCACCATAGCTACTTGCATATACCCAATTATAGACTACATTATTTCTGTAATCGTTAAATCCGCTGCCAGAAGCCCAACGTGGGTTTCTACTAGAGTTATGTGCAAAAAGATTATGATGCCAAGTGCCATAGTTATTTCCCCATATACCTCCAAATCTATGTTCCTCTGTAGTGCCTTTAGGGCATGCTTCCGCAATAATACACCATTGAACAGTTGTGTTTTCATTATGATAAAGTGTCATGGTTTCGTCAGTACTCCAACTTGCCGAAATATGGTCAAAAATAATATTCTTATGATACCTACCACCTATTCCGTCATTTTCACCCATAGCTGGGTCAAACCTTACTCGAATATACCGAATGATAATATTATCAGCTCCAATTGAAAGGTTTCCTTTAATACATATACCATCTCCAGGTGCTGTTTGACCAGCAATAGTTATACTGTCATTTTTAATACTAAAATTACCTTCTATTGTGCCAGAAATTCGGAAGACAACCGTTCTGGGGCCTTCAGCTTCTAATGCTTCTCGCAGGCTACCTTCACCGCTGTTATCTAAATTGGTTACTTCAAATACTTCTCCACCACGTCCACCAACAGTATATTTACCATATCCTTCGGCTGTAGGGAAAGCTAATTGTTGAGACCTTGCTTGAAACAAAGCAAGCATTGTAATCGCTCCAGTTAAAATTAATTTTCTCATATTTTTATTTCTACAATAATTAGAACACGTTCAGTTTGCATGCGGCACAACTTGTTTATTTATACACCTTTATTAAACATATTCGCCAGATTTGGTTGGATATGTACATGTTTGGTATTGTTATACTTTATAAAAGTTAAACCTAATCAGCTTAAAATCAAATTCTTCCATTTTATTTGAATGAAGCCCTGCAAGGATCAAAATCTCAGTACGGATTGGAGTTATTTCGGCCAAGAAGCTTGCCTGCAGAAGGCAGGGAATCTCAATTCTTTTTAACTGCTAAGCGCGCGAAGGGAACACAAAGGAAATAAAAAAGCGCAGATGCAATCTACACTTAGTGGGGATTTTAAATAAAAACGGATACTGATTTTAATCTGTTTAAGTGATAGGATGATCCTATTAAAATTTGCCTCTTCAATAAAAAAACTGGCAAGGATGTAACTCCCTGCCAGTTTTTTTAATATCAGTTAACTAGTTAAAATGACCGAACCGCACGAACTCTAAGTAGGTCGAGCTTACTGAATGGAAAGTTTTGTGTGTCATTGGTGAAGTCCTGCCACGCAGCGTAGCTTTCATTGACCTCGTAGGAACTCCAATAGGGGTAATCAGGGTATACAGCAAAACCGCCAACATTTCCTAATCCAAGGGCATTTCCTGGTCCAATATTTTCATAAAGTTTGTACAACTCTATTCTGCTGGGTAAATACCAATCGTCATACCCATTTAAATCCAAATCGTAACATATCCTAGCGGCGATGCCTGCTTCTGCACAACCGTTCACTATTGCGTTGGTATTAGCTGCACCAGCACCTATTGCTGAACTTGTACCACCAATTAAAGTTAGCATACAACCCCATGGTGCACCTGTACTTTGGTCACTTGGAGCAGCTATTATGCCGTGGGTTTCACCTGCCACATAGCCCGGGTCACCTTCCTGTAAAATATAGGCAATAATACCGCCCTGGTATGTATCACCTATTTCCAATGGTTCTTCGGCACAAACAGGTATTAAGTCATAGTTTTCGCTAAATGTGATTGGCTTGCCCAATCCCTTCTGTACCACGCTAAAGGCAACTTGGTCGCATCCTGCCCAGCCCTCAGCAAGCGGCACTGTATGGCTGACCGTACTTCCTGAGCTCACGTCTTCGTATACTACTTCATTGCCATCGATAACAACCACAATTGTGGCCTTTGCTTTTGCAGATCCGGCAATGATGGCATAGGTCACTTCCACCACAAAATCCGTTTCCGTGTTGTAGGCTGAGTAGCTTACCGATTTTGTGTTTCGACCAACGTTTAGCGTAGCCATGTCAGTTACAGGATAGTAAATTTCACTTCCCGGTTCAATACAATCAGTTTCACAGGATCCGGCAGCTGCTAACCGCATGTTTGTGTTGAACATATCCGGGCCACCCCCTTCACTAAGGAGGTCTGCAGAGGCGATTTCCTGATCGGGTTGGATGTCATTCATGCTTTCCATTTCACAGGACGCCAAGAATAAAATTGCGAGAAAAGGTAATAGGAGCTTTTTCATTTTGTTCTGGGTTTAAAAGTTGATTTGAAAAGAATAGATAAAATCTACTTACATAAAAATTACGCATTTTTTTAATTTCAAAAAAACAAAAAAATGTAGTTAAACACCTAAAGAAAGTAGTTAATCAACTGAAATTAAATTAGTTAATAAACTAATCTAATTTGATGATGCAAACTATAAGCAGTTTTTCTAATTGAGAGTAAGCTATGGATAAAGCATTATTTTGTCCCATCTTATTTGCCTTATTTTTCATTTTTAAGATAAGTATCGATAAAAATTTTCCGTTGTTTTTTATTGGTTAAAGTAGCTCCTATCATAAAAACATTGACCGGATATGATTTTTTATCAAGCTGAATAAAATTGGAATTATCTGTTGTACTTAACATTGGGGTATTCTGAAAAGATGAACGAATGGTTAAAGAGCCGTGCTGATCATCCTCAGAGTTAAGAATCCATCCTGCCTCAATTTGATCCTCTTTAGCCATTTCTCCAACTACGCGATAAATTCCAGCACCCTCTTCCCTAAGTGGGCTTGCAGTGAATTTAAATGTATTTTCATTACTAAAAGTCACACTTCCTTCCAAGGAATTGTCTATAAAGCGTACATGAACATTGGTTCCAGAGCTATTTCTTAGATCAAAGCTATATGGGTTGATTATAGGGCCTTTAAGCCATTCTGAAATTTCTATATCCCCATTACACACGTAAATGATAGCTTCATCATCTGCTATCAGCAATCCAACATAGGCGTCTATACCTATCAATTTTCCTGCAAATCCTTTTTGACCTTGAATTTCAAAAATGTCTATTTCTGGTGTTTTATTTTCACAGGTAATAAGAAGAAAAATTACTAGGCCAGTTAATATTGACATTATTACATTTTTCATATTTTCTTTGGTTTTGGAATTCTGTCATTTTATGCTGCCCTTTATTTATAGATACACAATAGGCGTCTTTACTTATCTATATTAGCTACCTAGATGCCCCTTTTGGCATGGTTTACTTTATATAAGTTAACGTTTATTTTTTTCAATTTCTATAATTCAAAGGGAGCCTTTTCGACTAGAGAGCCTGTCTGCCGAAGGCGGGAAATCTCAATTTTTTTAACCGCTAAGCGCGCGAAGGGGAAAAAGCGTAAATGTGATCTACGCTTAAGGGGATAAATTAACTATAAGATTAATGAATTTTGGAACTAAAATATTGGTAATTAAAATTCTTATTCTTACATCTTTAGTAGGTTTTATATTTTAATATTCATTTTAACCCTAATTTTTATGGACAACAAAGTTTCCGTTGAGATCTCACAAGCAGATCTCCAAGCAATCAAAGATGCAATTGCCGTTTTAGTGGCCAAACTGGACCCTAATCTTATTTCCCTGACAGTAGAAGAGCGAAGATCGCTCAATAAAATGGGGGAAGCTTCCATACCTTTTGTAGGAAAGGTGATGGATTACCTAGAGACCAATCCCGAGTTGATTTCTCCTTTTAATAAGGTAGATGAAATGGAAAAAGATTGGACATTGATCAACCAGCTGGGTCCTTTGTATAATATTATGAGTCAGATTACCTCCAACTTGGATGATACGCTGATGGAGGCAGGAGCTGAGCTATTAGACCAAGGGAATATTTATTATGCTTCTGTTCAGCAGGCGGTAAAAGCAAATATGCCCAATGCCAAACCAATCTATGATGACCTTCGAGTTCGCTATGAGAAGCGATCCAAACGTAGGGGTGGTGACCCTGCAGCAGCCTGATTAGTTGCTTAACGCTCGAAAGCCGGGACGAAAGTTCCGGCTTTTTGATGTCCAAAAGTTACGGCAATTCCTTTTTTTATCTCAGTTTAGTGTTAAGTACTCTCCCTTCAGTCTTTGAGACATTAATTAATGTGTTGAACACTTTCTGTTGAGTCTTTGAGAGTTTCTTTGTTACCACAAAGGCTCTATTACCCACTTCCATAAATCTATAAAATAGAAAAGCGTATTGCAATCTACGCTTAGTCCAACGCTTATTCTACCCCCAGTGGGGGAGGTCTCACAGAGGTAGTGAAGGACTGAACGTATTGTGAAGAGAAAATTCGTATAGGAATCCCGCACATGCGGGATAACATATACTTAAAAGTAGCGGAAAGGTATCATCGGTGTAAAGAGCGTTATTCCTATGCTTTACTACCTCCGTATACGAGACCCGTACGTACGGTGGTGTGAGAGGCGCACCGTGGGCTTATAGCTCATGGCCGTCTACTCGATTAGCGGCTGCCTTAAATTCCAACATTTATTTTATACCCACTTTTATCAATAACTGCATTAAGGAAATCAACTTTATCATCTTTCAACATATTTCTAATATTGTCCTTGTCAGTGGTTGATGTCCTACAACCGAAAATGACTTCCGTGAGTCTCCCCTTGTAATCTTCAAGTTTATCACCTTCCATTGTAATTAGCCTCCATTCCTTTTCGTATTGCCACTCTAAGCTTTTTGTCCAAAGAATTTTCATCATCCCGTCTTTATGCCAAAGGTTCCCAAAGTCTAGGTCAGGGTAATTTTGTGAATAGTCAACCTTATAAATTCCCGCGCTATTCGTGTCCTCAATTTCAAATCCTAGACACATGCCATAATGATAACTCGAATAATGGGACCACATTAAAAGATTGTCATTTGTTTCAGTGAAGCAAACAACTCCAAAAGCTTCTATTGTTTTTTGAATCCATTGCTTGGCCATCGAAACCATCTCAAAATCCGTCAGTTGATTTAAGTGAGGATTTAAGTCTCTTATTTCCTTAAGTCCCTTAATTGTATTTATATCTTCTTCCGAAGGCGTCCTTAGCTTGAATTCAAATGGATCATTAAAAGTTGTCGGCTTTGCAGACCAGTATTTTTTTGACTCCAGGCTTGAAAGCGAGTACTTGTTTATTGGCTGGTATCTATAAAGCTTTGTCATTAGTTGGAAATCTTTTTACTTAAGGTTGCCGCTAACGTTTTGCATATGGCTTGTGGCGGTTTCGAAGCACTTTCTTGTCCACCGAAACCAAAGCTGGCTAAGGAGTAAAAACCTTGCTGGCAGCCGTTCACCCGCCATAAGCTATATGCTTTGTTGTAAGCAGTTTTTATTCATTCAACCAATTTTTTGAGATACTTAGTATTGAATCTAAATCATCCCCAATGACCCTATTAATTTGACTATCTTTCACATAGCTAAACTTTAGTCCAATCGATTCAAAATCAAGGTTATTTGTCGTGAATGGGTGTTGGAATAACCAATAATTTGCATTTGGGATATTATGCGGAACAACTTTTGAAATAAATGTACCACTCAAATTTTCCAATCTCGGACCTTTCTCATCTAAAAATAGTCCATCTTTTTTTCGAATCCATTTCTCATCGTGGTTATTCGGATCTGTTGACCAGGAAATTGCAATAGAACCCCAAATCGCGTTTTCGATGTCAATTGTACCCGAAGTCCGCATATCAAGTGAATTGACGCATACTATGAAGGGTTTATCTAACTCTCCATATCTTTTCGCTTTTTTGGATATTGACTCCTTTAATGATTCTTCTCCCGCTCCCCAAAATGTTTCTATAGGATACACGTCAATAGGTCTTTTCTTCTTATTTCTGGCTGCAGCTATAACAGGCATAGGCTTTATGATAAGATGAAGTTGATCATCATTGACTTCTATGACTGGAATGGATTCAGTTCCCTTATCTTGGAGTTGGGTCGTGATAACGTCAGGGTCTAACTTCTGAATTTCTCTTTCAACAAACTGTATCAACTTTTTGGTACTGGGTTGGTTATTGCCCTTAATGATCAGAGTATCTATCTGTAACAGAAATCCTTTTGAATCTATTTTGCTAAGACTATCATAAAATTCATTGATCTTACGATCCAACGCTTCCTGTTCATTGGATTTATTCTTTACAATTTTGGCCTCAACATAAATTTCTTGTTCGTTTTTTTGAATAAGAAAATCTGGTCTTTTTGTTGATTTAGGAAGAGTTGGGTGTATTTCTATTTCGAAGCCAAGTTCTTTAAATAATTTATACAGGAATAACTCATAAAAGCAATCATCAAAGTTTTTCACGAAGCTATTTTTCAATTCTTTCTGGTGGTCATTTGGGTATTCTTGGAACCATTCTTCTAAAGTATTCCTGATTATTGAAATGTCGTTACGTGCACTTCTATTATAAAAGTCATAAGGGTTTTCATTGTGATTAGAAGGACCGAGATAGCTTCTATATGTGTCGTCAAATAATCTCAATGTTTTCGTTTTAAATTGCTTACAACTTGTTTATTTATACACCTTTATTAAACATATTCCCCAGATTTGGTTGGATATGTACACTTTTGTTCATCTTTAGGAATCATAGCCTAACTTCATTTTTTCCTCCTAAACATTTCCAGGAAGTTCTTTCGACTAGAGAGCTTGCCTTAGCGTTCAGCAGACAAACTTTACTTTGCTTCCACAACATCAAACACCCTACAACCGAATCGCCCTCGCCACCACCTTGGCCATAATAGCCAATCCTTCGGTATTGGGATGTACCCCATCAGGAAGTAAGTCTTCGTGCCCCATAAATGGAGTATACAGGTCGATTAGTTCAGAGCCTGAGTCCAATGCAATATCGATGATCATCATGCGCTGCTGATTATTCATCACCACTGGGGTGATTCCGAAATTTTCTCGGGTGACAGGAACGGGCATGATCACATAGACTTTGCCATCGGCTGGCATGGTTTCCTTAAACTCGGCAATCATATCCAAATAATCCTTTCTGAACTCGGAGGCGTATTGCCAGTTTTGGGGTTTGGAATCGTTCGTGCCTAGCATGATGATCAGAATGTCCGCTCCAAAATCCTTCACTTGCTGAAACTGGGGTTCGTTCCAATAGGGATAATCCCCTTTTCTTAAAAGCGTTCTTCCACTGACACCGAAATTGCCCACTTCATAGGCATCGCCAAGAATGGCTTGCATCTGTAGCGGCCAGCTGTCAGGATTATCTCTCCCCGGACCTTGGGTGATGCTGTTGCCTACGCAGGCAACCTTGATGGGAGACTGGGCAAGGGAGATTGATACAAACGCTAAAAATGCAAGGATTAATAAATTGAATTTTTTCATCTGTTTAAAATTTGTTTTTTAATGGCCATATGGAATCTCGCAGATTATAATCATACCAGTGTGTGTCGATTACGACATGCTCGATTTCATGTGAATAGGTCTTGGGTTGAAAATTGACTGGTAAAATAGGGAAATGTTTGCTTACTGCCTAGACAAAATCTATCCTCTTAATCCTACTAACTATGGATTTTTGACTAATCAACCTATCTTTAATTTGTGCAATTTCTAGCAAAATTTTATCAGCGAATTACCTGGCTTTCTCTGGATGTGGTTTTGGGAGCCATGGCAGGAATGTTGTTTTTTGCCAGACTTCTTCGGGTAAGTGTCTATTGGGAGGCATATGTCTTACTTGGGTTAGCCGTCTGGTGTATTTATACGGCGGATCATCTGTTGGATTCCAGAAAGCTTCCCTTCGGTTTGTCCGAAGACAGGCATAAATTTCATCGGAATCATTTCAAAGCGCTACTTATTTCAATGGTTATAGTCGGCCTTATAGGTCTCTATGGTGCCATTAGCTTTTTTGGAATAAGCAGGGAGTTATTTCTTGGTGCCGGATTGGGTATTTTGATCTTGGGGATTATGCTGCTGATCCGAAAATTTGTTGCGAAAAACGTGTGGCTCAAAGAACTAAGTTCGGCGGTATTTTATGTGGTAGGAGTTTCCTGGCTTCCTTGGTATCAGGTAAAACCTATTGAATACAGTTGGAATGCAGTGACTATGACACTTGTTTATATGGGATTGGCCTACCTGAATTTGATGATGCTTTCAAACCTGGATTCCGAAAAAGATCGGGAGTATGGGTTTAAATCTATTTCAACTATGCTATCCCCGGGTCAGCATCTAAGAATTATCAACCAATTGGCGATTTTATTGCTTCTTGTTTCAGCTCTTGCCCTTATTTTCTTCCCCTCACTCGAACGGATTTTCCCGGCAATCCTCTTACTGATGGTTTTTGTGCATTACCAGAGCTTTTTCAACTCCAACTTGAATGCAGCACAAAAACGAATGCGAATGGAAGCCGCTTTTATGATTCCTGGCCTGCTCTTACTTTTTTAGACAAAAGCACTGTGTCCTGTAATCGCTCTTCCCACAATTAATGAGTTGATTTCCTTTGTTCCTTCATAGCTATAAACTGCCTCGGCATCTGCTACGAATCTTGCGATATCATGACGAAGCAAGATTCCATTTCCTCCAAATAATTCTCGTGCATGATCTACAATGGATCGCATTCTTAGGGTGCAAAAGACCTTTGCCAAAGAGGCATGTTCGTCTTTTAGAATATCTGAATCCTGCATCTCAGAAAGTCTAAAAACCATGGTTTGCATCGCTGTCAAATCTCCTAGCATAGTGACCAGTAGATCTTGAACTAGCTGAAAAGATGCGATGGGCCTTCCAAACTGCTTTCGTTCGTTGGTGTATGCCAAAGATAATTCATAGGCTCCCCTGGCACATCCTACGGCTTGCCAAGCTACACCCGCTCGGGTCATTCTTAGGACTTTTGCCGTATCTCTAAAAGAATTCGCTTCCTGTAAGCGGTCAACTTCAGGAACCTCACATTTTGTCAAAGTGATTAACGCATTTTGAACGGTACGTAGGGCCATTTTATCTTCCAGTTTTTCGGCCAAGAATCCGGGATTATCTTTCCTTACAATAAAGCCTTTGACTTGCTGATCATCTAGATCTCTTGCCCAGATAATGGTGATATCCGAAAAAGTAGCATTCCCTATCCATTTTTTCTGCCCATTTAAAACCCACATATCTCCCTCTCTTTTGCAAGTTGTGGTCAATCCACCTGCTACCCCTGAACCGACCTCGGGTTCTGTTAGACCGAATGCGCCTATTTTCTCCAGCTTTTGCATGGAAGGCAACCACTGTTTTTTTTGTTCTTCTGATCCGCAGAGATAAATAGAACCCATTGCCAATCCACTTTGTACACCAAAAAAAGTAGAGGTTGAGGTGTCAATTCTTGACATTTCCATGGCTATGAATCCTTCCAGCAAAGCGGAATGTCCGGGGCATCCATATCCTTGGTAGGTGAGGCCTGCAATATCCAACTCAGCCATCTTGGGAATAATCTGCATCGGAAACTCTCCCCGATTCCAATAGTCGTTGGCAATGGGTTTGATTTCCCGTTCCATAAATTCCCGTACCCGCAACTGGATTTCCCGCTCATGCTGAGGAAGGCTTTTTCCAAGCTCATAAAAATCCCCATTGACAGGTGGAATCGTTTTTGGTTTACTTCCTCCCTTCAGCATCCCCATCATTTTTGAAAGATCTTCTTCACTCATTTTAGAGACAAGGTTTACCATTTTTGGTAGGTCTACTTTTTGGGATAATTTTGAAATCTGGTCTAAATCCACATTGGATAAGATCTGTCGAAGACCTGATAGAGATTTAAATATATTTTTCATCTGCTTATGATTGTTTTTTTATGGTCATATGGAATCTCGCATGTATTTTGATCCTCTCAAAGCTTCTCATTGCCATGCTCGATTTCATAAAAAGTATTTTGGGTTTTGACTAAGTTACATTTTCTTTTTGATGAAAGACAGCTATCAACTAATTGCCCCTTATTACAATCTACTGACTAAGTTGGTGTTTGGAAAGCACCTGAGGGAGGCAAAGACCTGCTTTATTTCTTCTTTAAAAAGTAAGAAAATTCTCATAATTGGTGGTGGAGATGGGTTGGATTATCAGGAAATCCAATCAGACCTGACCGGAGAATACTGGGAGTTATCCAGTTCAATGTTAGAGTTAGCGAAAGGAAATCTTCAAAAAAGTGAGCTGCATTTCTATTTAGGGGATTTTCAGCGTAAGGAGGACATGCTTTTTGATGAGGTTTGGTTTCACTTCGTATTGGATACTATGAGCGATGAAGAAATTGAAGGGATGTTGAATGAAATTAAAGCTGTATTAACCGATAAAGGCAGGCTTTACTTCGTGGATTTTTTTCAACCGGTTACTACTAAACAAAAACTCCTAAACCAGGTCATGATTAAATTCTTCAGGCTTTTCGCCTCCCATAAAAGAGAGGATATTCCCGATTATGAAATAATTCTGAAAAAGAATGGTTGGACTTTTATAGAAGGAAAAGGCTTTTTGAAAGGCTGGGTGAAGGCCCAACTATGGGCTAAAATAGATTAGTTACTGGCTTTCGCTTTTTCGATGATTTTAGAAATCATATCATCGTAATATTTACCATTTCCCGGACCGTACCAATTCATCTCCCGCACCTCATGGAACTTCCGGTCATAATATTCATCTGGGGTGATATAGCCCATATAGCCTCCGTTGAATGTGGTAATGATCAAGTTTAACCCCAATGAAGTCGCATGATCTTCCCATTTTTTAAAAAACACTCCAGAAATTTCGCCACTTGATGCAATCATCAGTGTATTCCCGACTAGCGTAAGATCAAAGTGTACATTGGTTTCTCCCAAAAGATAATTGAAAAGCCAAGGACGAAGCCTGAGATTATCTGAAACCCTCAGATGTGGCTCCCGCAATGCTATGGGTAATGTTCCTATTTCTATTCTGGGACGATCGATAGTGGAAGAATCTGTGATTTTTATCTGCATGACTGAATCCAAGTCATTTGCATACTTCTCCACCAATTCGGGTGTATTTCCTGATGCCAGAGGTCTGTGACTTCCAACTGTACCTGCAGCAAATAAGGCGAAATCATACTCCCCCTCCTCCATATCCTGCATTAAGTAATAGGGATAATCGCCAGAAAGCCCCATAAATTTGGAACTCAAAATAGTAGCGTGGGCTGAATAGGTGAAAAATGTAGCTTTCTCTCCATTGTTCTTTGTAAAAATTAATTGACGAATTGAAGGCTCAATAGGATCATCTTTAATAAAGCGGTTGGAGACATATTCCCCTGCATCGATTTTCCTATAGGCAATAGTTACCGTGTCTTTTGATGATATTGCTTGAGATAAGGCTGCAATGGATTTATCAGAAATAAGACGAACTGTTTCCTCATTATATCCTCCAAATGCTATTTCTCCCAAAGGACCGGGCATGTATCCCCCCATTCCAGCGTGTGTATGGGTTGCTGTAAAAATCACCTGATCAACAGGAAGATTCTGATTTTTGATAGCAGCTTTAACTTCCGCTGCTAAATGAGGATGGACGATTAGTAGCTCATAGCTAAGCCAGGCAATTGTTGTTTTACCGTTGCTTAGAGTTAGTGCTTTGACATAGCTGCTATCCTGCACGAATTCATAGTTGCCTCGGGGAGCGTATCCTACCAATTCCACTGGATCAGCGGGGGTCATATTTGCTTTTCCCCAGCCTGCCATCCAAATTTCAGTTTCTGATCCCTGAAATTGTAGCTGCTCGATCGCATTCATGGTTTTTACATAAAAGTCTTGATCCTGAATCGGAGATCGATCTACCGAGGTCAATGTAATTGACCCAAGCAAAAAAATAAAAAGGAAAACCCCAAAGAGGATTTTCCCAAATTTGTACGCCAGCTTTTTTATTGACATCAAGAATTAATATTCAAATGTTCCGTAAGGGCTGTTGATGGTAACTTTTTTGCCTTGGTGCGGTTCAACTCGACCAATTATTTGAGCTTCTACACCATAAGATTCCGCAATGTCAATGATCTCTTCTGCATATCGCTCATCAAGGTAAACTTCCATTCTGTGCCCCATGTTGAAAACCTTGTACATTTCTTTCCAGTCTGTTCCGCTTTCTTCTTGGATAATTTTGAATAGGGGTGGGGTTTCAAACAAATTATCCTTAATGACATGAACATCCTCGACAAAGTGAAGGACTTTGGTTTGTGCGCCGCCACTACAATGCACCAAACCATGAACTCTCGGTCGCATGTAATTTAATACATCTACCATTATTGGTGCGTAAGTACGGGTTGGAGAAAGCACGAGCTTGCCGATATTTACCGGTGAGCCGGGTGCCGGGTCCGTCAAATTATATTTTCCGGAATATACCAAGTCTTCTGGGACAGAAGGGTCGAAGCTTTCTGGGTATTTTGTTTTTAAAACTTTGTTGAATACATCGTGGCGGGCAGAAGTAAGACCGTTACTTCCCATTCCTCCATTGTATGTGCTTTCATATTTTGCCTGACCAAATGACGCCAATCCAACAATAACGTCTCCGGCTTGGATTTTATCATTGGAGATTACTTCTTCTCTTTTCATTCTACAGGTGACGGTACTGTCTACGATAATAGTACGTACCAAGTCTCCCACATCTGCTGTCTCTCCTCCTGTCAGCACCGCATTCACTCCATTGTCACGAAGCATCTGAAGTACTTCTTCCGTTCCTTCTATGATCGCTGAAATTACTTCACCGGGAACCAGATTTTTATTTCTTCCTATAGTCGATGAAACGAGAATGTTATTGATCGCTCCAACACAAAGTAAATCATCTGTATTCATGATGATTGCATCCTGAGCTATTCCCTTCCAAACACTTAAATCTCCTGTTTCTTTCCAATACGAATAGGCTAAAGAGGATTTGGTTCCAGCTCCATCTGCATGCATGATGTTGCAATAGTCAGGATCGTTTCCGAGCGTGTCTTCTACAATCTTGCAAAAAGCTTTTGGGTAGAGTCCTTTATCAAGTTTGGAAATGGCTTGATGTACATCTTCTTTGGAGGCGGAAACTCCGCGCTGCATGTATCGCTCGTTCATAGCTGCAAATTTAAGTATTCCAATTCAATTCGGTTGTAAGTTCTGGAAAACTTGAAAAAACAAAAGTGGCCATAACTGGAATTTGATTCCAATATGGCCACTTACTTATGTTAATATTTCAATCACTGGATGATCTCTATGACTTTAAATTCAGTTCTTCGGTTCTTTTGATGCTCTTCTTCAGTTGTAGCATTTTCAATAATCAACTGACTCTCGCCATATCCTTTTGCTACTAATCGACTTGGATCTATTCCTTGAGAAACGATATAGTCTACTGCCGACTGAGCTCTTCTTTGTGATAGATCCAGGTTGTATTCATCGGAAGATCTATCATCTGTATGTGAACTCAACTCAATTCTAATCGAAGGATTATCTTTCAGTATTTGAACTAATTTATCAAGTTCTACAGCTGCATCCGGACGGATATCTGCTTTATCCAAATCGTAATAGATATTTTCCAATACGATGGATTTTTCCAAAATCAGTTGATCCAAAACAATCGTCGTATCTAAGGTGATATTGGTGACTTCCTGAATTAAATCTTCTGGATTTGGAGTTTTTCCGACAGTGGAATAGGGGATGGATTTAGAGAAATAACCGGACTTTGAAGCGATAATCGTAAAATCAGCATTTGGTTCCAAGGTGAATCTCACACGGCCATTTGAGTTGGAGAAATCCCCTCCTTCTTGTTTGTTTTCATCGTCGTACAGAACGACTCTTGCCTGTTCTAAAACTGCATCTGGCTCACCGGCTACTCGCTGTTTGGTGTATACATTCAATAAGACATTGACGATTTTTGGTTTAGGGGTTTTGTCTTCAAAGAAATAAATGTCGTCATCTCCTTCGCCACCATCTCTATTGGAAGAGATAAAACCTGCCTTTGGATAGTCTGTAAAGAATATTCCAAAATCATCATTCGGTGAATTGAAGTTTTCTCCTAGGTTTTTGATTACCTGATTTCCAGCCTCATCTTTTTCAGCGACAAACAAATCTAATTTCCCATAACCGGGATGACCATCAGAGGAAAAGAAGAATTTTCCATCGGCCGTAGGTCTCGGGAACATCTCATTTCCAGGGGTATTTACATTGGGTCCAAGATTTACGACATTCCCAAAATCACTATTTGCTAGTCGGGTTGCTTTATATAAATCAATTCCACCATAACCTCCTGGTCTATTGGAAGCAAAGTACAGTTCTTCCCCATCTGGGCTGAATGCCGGCGTAGAGTTCCACCAAAATTCATCTTCATTAACAGGCATCCAGATTGGCTGAGTAAATCCAGAACCTCTAAAATAGGAAGCAAAAAGAGCGGTTTCGGGGAGATCCTTTGGGGAGGTGGAATTACCCCTTGCGTAAATAATCGTATTTCCATCGGGGCTAATCGCAATTGCTGCCTGATTCAATCCTTCTTCATTTTGAAATTCCGGTAATGCTTGGATATTTCCCACATCTACTCGGATTCCTTCAGCCCTTGTTCGGAATAACTTGGTGTAAGGAGATCCGTCAGCTGGATATAAGCCGGATGCTTGCCTTCCACTGGTGAAATAAATAAAGTTTTCGCTTGTTACAGGCGCGTAATCCGGGCCTGCAGTATTTAATTCCTTGTAATTGACCAGGACATGGTTTGGAAAATAATTATCAATGCCGTTTGCGAGATTAATTGCTTCTATTTGACGCTGAGTTTCAGCAAGCAAGTTTTCTTCTTGTGTAAAATTCTTAGCTTCTTCGAAAGCTTCTTTAGCTTCCTCATCTTTTCCTTGCGCTTTAAGGCTTTGTCCAAGCCTGAAAAGATTGTCAAAGGAAGGTTCTTCTTCGGCTAATTTTTGATAATAAGGGCCTGCTTCCTCAATTCTGTTTGACAATCTATAACTTTCTGCAACTGCAGAATTTGCTTCTTTATTATCTGGATCATCCTCTAATATTTGAGAATAGGAATTAATTGCATACTGATACTGTCCCGAAAGGAATTGATCATTTGCTTTTTCCTGAAGGCTTTTGCAAGCGTTCAGACTCATTATGAGAATAAAGGTGATCCACAAAAAATGGTTTTTCATCTGAAAGGGCTATTGATGATCGATCTAAGCTGAATATTACTAATTAATTTGGGAAAAATCTGTTTAACCAACTAGACTTCGCTGGAATCCATAATTGATTTAGGTCAGATTTCTCCTTTATTAATGGGTTTATGACTTCTGTATCTGTTGAAATTTCTCCTGAAAGGACCTTTGATTTGATACCTAACGCAGGAGAAACTTTAATTTCATTTTCATTTTTGTAACTGACTTTACCCTGATTGGTTAAATCAATACCTAATTGTCTTTCGAGTTCATGAAGCAATCTAACGGAACTATCTATCGAGCAGCCGCTGGCCCCTAAGTTACTTTCATCCACAGCAAATAGTATTATCTGATCCTCAATAATATCAAAAGAGGTCGGCATCAAATTGCCATGTGTATTCCATCCTTCGCAAAATGTGGTCAAGCGACTTTCTATCTGAGCTACCTCATGCTTACTGAGAGTTCTTTCTGCTTGGTATACCCACACTCTAGCGTGTTCGGGCATCTTATCAAATTCAACGTACATATTTCATTATTTAAAGGCAAAGAAAAACCCTTTCTACCTAACGGCAAAAAGGGTGAAATTGATTCAATCTATTTTAATCAAATTCCCATGTCTTTGGCAATCATTTCTGCAAGATCATAAACTTTTACTTCTTCTTCCTTCTCTTTATTCTTTACTCCATCTGTCATCATCGTTAGACAAAATGGGCAACCTACCGCAATCGCATGAGCTCCAGTGGCTAAAGCTTCTTCCGTTCGCTCTATGTTGATGTCTTTTTTTCCAGGTTCAGGCTCTTTAAACATTTGACCACCCCCAGCTCCACAACAGAGCCCCTTGGTTTTGCATCGTTTCATCTCCACCAATTCCACATCCAAGGCTTTGATCACTTCTCTTGGTGCCTCATATACATTATTGGCACGGCCTAGATAGCAGGAATCGTGAAAAGTAATTTTCTTGCCTTTAAATTCACCACCTCCTTTTAAGGTTACTTTCCCTTCGTTGATCAATTGCTGAAGAAACTGGGAATGATGAATTACTTCGTAATTTCCTCCAAGAGCGGGATATTCATTTTTAATGGTATTGAAGCAGTGAGGACAAGCAGTCACTACTTTTTTGATCTCGTAACCATTCAAAACCTGTATATTGGCTACGGCTTGCATCTGAAATAAAAATTCATTTCCAGCTCTTCTTGCGGGATCACCTGTGCAGGCTTCTTCAGGACCTAGTACTGCAAAACTCACCCCAACCTTATTTAATATTTTCACAAATGCCTGGGTTACTGCTTTGTATCTTTCGTCGAAAGAACCGGCACAACCTACCCAGAATAATACTTCTGGGGTTTCGCCTTTTCCGGCCATCTCGGCCATAGTTGGTACTTTATAGGTAGACATAATTCTGATTTTCGATTGATGATATTAGATCTTCGAGTAAAAGCTTATAAAATAATGATGGCTTTTACTGATTTACTGAATACTGTTAAATACTTACTGTGATTCTTCATTCTTTACTTTTTCTGCCCAGTTAAACCGATCAGCGGGACTGAATTTCCATGGCGAAAAACTGGTTTCCATGTTCTGAAACATGGCATTCCACTGAGCTGGTGTGCCTGATTCTTCCATGGCAACGTATCGTCTCATCTGTAGAATAATTGAAAGCGGATCAATATTTACAGGACAAGCTTCCACACAGGCATTGCAACTGGTACAGGCATTTAATTCCTCCTTCGTGATATAATCCCCCAACAGTGATTTACCATCTTCCAATCCTTTACCTCCGGTATCTAAGCTTTTTCCAACTTCTTCAGCTCTGTCTCTTACGTCCATCATAATCTTTCTTGGCGAAAGTTTTTTGCCTGTGAGATTAGCAGGACATTCAGAGGTACATCGTCCACATTCCGTGCAAGAATAGGCATTGAGAATGTTTACCCAAGAAAGGTCATTGATATCTTTTGCACCAAATCTTCCGATCTCAGCAGGAGGTTCGGCTGGGCTATCTGTAGGAATCCCCAACATCATATTTACTTCATTCGTGACTTCTGGCATATTGACCATTTCCCCCTTAGGTTGAAGATTTGAATACCAGGTGTTTGGGAAGGCCAAGAAAATATGCAAGTGTTTGGAGTAGGTGACATAAATAGCAAATGCTAGGATTCCGACAATGTGAAACCACCAAGCAAATCGCTCAATAAAAATCAATGATCCATCTGACATTCCTTCAAATAGAGGTCGAATCATTCCACTAAATGCCAATCCTCCTAAAGCCAAATAATGCTCTACACCTCTTTCTGCAAGAATTTGATCAGTAGCGTTCATGGTTAGGATGGCTATCATTAAGATAATTTCAATAATCAGAATCAAATTTCCATCTAAGGCTGGCCAACCTTTCATTTCAGGTTTGGTAAATCTGGGCACTTTGATAATGTTTCTTCTTATGAGAAAAACAACGCATGAAACGAGAACTGCCACTGCGAGAAATTCAAAAAAGTTCATCGCAGCTACATAGGCTCCACCCAAAAAAGGTGCGAATAGCCGATGTGTTCCCAAGATTCCATCCAGTATGAATTCCAATACTTCCAGATTAATGACGACAAATCCCACATATATAAATAAGTGGAGAAAAGCAGGGATGATTCTTTTAAACATTTTCTGCTGACCGAAAGCTACCAAAAGCATGGTCTTCCATCGCGCTTCAGCTTGATCATTTCTGGTAATTTTTTTTCCTAAAAGAATGTTTCTTCGTAGGAATTTCACCCTTTTGCTTAGGAACCAGGAAGCAGCGGCTAAAATTATCAGAAATACTAGTTGAGGTAAAAAGCTCATATTGATGAGTTTAGATATTTTCTTTGGTTTTGGCTTTTATTTTTTTCTTGAAATGATTTGCATCAAATATTCAAATACCTACCTTTGCATCACTTTAAGAAAAGGTGATGTAGCTCAGTTGGTAGAGCATCGGACTGAAAATCCGTGAGTCGGTGGTTCGAATCCACTCATCACCACAAGCCCTGTTATTCAGCAGGGCTTTTTTTATGACTTTTTGTGTAGGAGCATTGTTCATTTCTTACTGATTTTACTTGATGCAAAGTAATAAATACTCTGCATGCATACTAAATTTCAACAAAAAAATAAATCAGTTGTTTTTGGGCTAATGAGGAATTTCCAATGGTTAGATTCAAATTAGCTTTGTCTTAAAGCCGATAAATCACGATTTTCAAAAAAAATAATTTTTTTTCTTCCAATCTGTAACATTCTTGCTTTTGATGCATCACCTAACAAAATGAAGTCATTTTTTGAAACACATATTTGGCCAAAGAGATCTAAACTCTACCGATTGGTTTATCTCTGGGTAAGAGATCGGGCATTGGCTGAGGATATGATTCAAAATGTTTTCGAAAAATCTTTTCAAAAGGAAAAGGAATTGTCAATCCACCCCAATTTATCAGGATGGCTTGTCAAAAGTTTGAAAAATGAAGTTTTGATGCACTATAGGTCTTCGAAAAAATTGGATGCTTTAGATGGGATAGAGGAAGTTCAAGCTGATGAGCCTGTGAATGAAGAGGTGAAGGAATCTGTAAGAAAAGTAATGATACTATTAAAAGACCTTCCTCTTAAGCAGCAAGAAATTTTCCAGTTGAGAGAAGTAGAAGGGATGACTTATGAAGAGATAGCTGATTATTTAGAAGTGAGTATAGAGCAAGTGAAAGTTAACTTACATCGAGCTCGAACAAAGATTAGAGAAAAAATGATCGCATTAAAGGAAAGAGGATGAAAGAAAGAATTGAAGAGTTACTTGAAAAATATTGGGAGGGAGAGACAACGCTGCTTGAAGAGAAAGAATTGAAGACTCTATTAAATAGCCAATCTGAATTCCAGGAGGAAAAGAGCCTATTTGGTCTACTTGAATCTTATGGTCAGGAAGAACCTGAAAAAGTATTCATTCCTAAAACTAAGATCAGGAAATTAGATTCCAGGTGGCTAAGCTGGGCTGCTTCGGTTGCAATTTTCACAGCTTCATTTGTAGGCTGGAGAGCATATGAACAAAAGCAGCAAGAGCAACAAGCTTATGAAGAAGTGATGCAAGCATTTGCCTTAATCCAATCCAATATGGCTAAAGGTCAGGAACAAATGCAAGTGATGAATGAAATCAAATATTTGAATACTACCAACCAAATGTTTGGGACGGTTAAAGAATAAAAACATGAAAAAACTAGTAATACTACCTATTATTCTGATGGCTTTGGTTTTCAAAGCTCAGGCACAAGATGATGCCATTCAGAAATTTTTCTCCAAGTATATGGAGGATGATAGATTTTCGAGGGTTTACATTTCCCCGAAAATGATGCAAATGGCTGGAGGGTTTTTAAAAAGTAATTCTGAGGACGATCAAGATGCCGAAGATTTAGGAACCTTAATTCAAAAAGTTAAAGGGATCAGGATTTTAAGTTCTGATGAAGTTAATGGTCAGACTTTATATAAAGAAGCCATGAGTACTTTGACTAAAAATCAATATGAAGAGTTAATGGATGTTCAGGATAAAGGGTCGAACCTCAAGTTTATGGTGCGTGAAGAAGGAGGTTTGGTGCGGGAATTATTGATGCTTTCAGGAGATAACAATGGAGAATTCACGCTGCTTTCGATGTTGGGTAATTTCACCTATGAGGATTTGAATATGCTCGCGGAGAAAACAGACATCCCTGGTATGGACTCTTATAATAAAGGGAGTAAAAGCTCAAAAGGAAATAAATAAAAAAGAAAACTAAACCTTACTACAAATGAAAAAATTGATTTTAACACTGTTAATGATCGGATCGGTCTTCGCAGTACAGGCACAAAGTAAAAGCGTCAAGGCGCTCTATGAGAAATATAAAGGAGATGATGACTTCTTTCACATGGAGCTTGGGGGCAATTTCATGAATTTCGCTGAGGGATTCAAGATTGACATGGATAAGAATGACATGTCTACCGTTGCCAAATCCGTTGAGAAATTGAATTTCTTCACACTTCCGGATAATATTGATAGAGATCGCGTAGAATTTAAAGCTTTGCAGAAAGGATTAGAAAGAGAACGTTATGACCTATTAATGGAAGCATCAGAGGGTAAAGGAGGAGTTTTGGTTTATTCTAAAGGAGGAAAAACCATCTCAGACCTTGTCGTACTTGTAGGAGGGGATGAAGGAGACTTAATGGTTGTGGAACTTAAAGGGGAATTTGATTCCGAGACTGTAGCTAGAGCTACCAGTAAAGGAATCCATTGATAATTAGCTTGCCAAAATAATTATGATACCGACTTGAATTAGTCGGTATTTTTTTTGAATCTGAGCCTATTATTAAACCCAAAAATACTATAACTACGTTTTTATCAGTTTTTTTATGAGAGATTGAAAATTTTTTTTAATACCAAATAACTATAATTTTTATCAGGTAAAACCAATTTCATGTCACTACATGATTTGGCAATAGTATTAAATAAGTAAATAAAATTTTGCAATTATCCATTTGGACGAAATGAAGCGAGTTTCGCAATCGATAGCGGGGAAAAAATATGTTTTCGTTAATAAAAAGTTAAATTTATTACGGAATCATTAATTAAAATCATTTTTTATTGAAACATTTGCAAAATTGATTCCGTTAGGTACCTTTGTAGAGTAAACAATGTCCGGACACGAACTCGGAGACCCTGTAACCCAAAATATCCCCCTAGATGGAACAGCCATCCAGAGGTTACACAAAGAATCAAAAACCTATTAAACCAATTATTAAAATGAAAAAATTATTCACTTTGCTTTTTGCTGCGGGGATCGCAACAGGAGCATTCGCAGCTGATCAAGACAAAACTGTCGTAATCAGACAAACAGAAGCTAAAAAGGTGGCAGTATCTTATTCTGCTGTTCCAAATGGTACCGTAGTTGTTAAAATTACTGATGCTGATGACAGATTAGTAATGAGAGACAAGATCAATAAGGAAGAAGCTTTCGCAAAAAAATATGATCTCAACGCGCTGCCAGAAGGTACTTATTCAGTAGAAGTTTTAGATGAATCAGGTGTTTTGAGAACAGCAACCTTTGATACGTTCGTAGCAGAGGCACCAGCTGTATTCTCAAGAGTTTCTAAGATGGGGGAGAATAAATATAGACTCCTAGTTAGTAACCTAGATGCAAAAGAGGTTTTGGTTTCAATCTATGATGGTGATAATGTAATCCACACAGAAAGAATCGACAACCCTCAAGGTCTTCATAAGATTTATGATATTACACAGCCTAGTGGGAATATCTCATTTAAAGTTTCTACTGCTAGTGGATTTGAATCTTTTGTTTCAAGTCGTTATTAATTAAACCAACTATTATCGATTGGATCCCACTCCCGAAAGGAGTGGGATTTTTTTATTTATATTGAAAAAAAAAACCACTAATTTTCTAAAAGAAGACAAAAAAATAGCCTTGATTTTTCAAGGCTATTTTTTTGAATTTAGAGCTAGGGATTATTTCTTCCAACTTGCTTTTCCTCCCTTAGCTGAATCAACTGTAATGGAATAATTTGATCCTGAAGAAACAATCCACTTCACTTTTACTCCCGTCATACCAGGAATATTTGCCACTTTGATTTTCTCAGGATTCATTTTTTGTTCAGAGAACTTATTGAAGTCTTCATCTTCTACCACAAATCCTGCAACAACTTTAGCCCCAGAAATTGTTACATAATCCGGTCTTTCGATATTATTTTTCAAGTCCTGACTTGCATGGGTAGGCATCAAACGCTCATTGAAAATAGTGGCGGTGATGGATTTTAATCCACCTCCCAAATCTTCTTCTTTTACATCCATTACTGATAGTTTTGGTGTATGGTAAGCGTGATAAATGGTGAAGGCTGCATTTCTATGTGCATCTTGCTCCAATAAAAATCCAGGGTGAGCTCTTCCAAAAGTTTTCTTAAACCCACCGATTTCTACGGTTCCAAATTGCGGGTGCTCATATTCATGCCACATCACAAAAGCATCTCCCATGGTTAATAACTGATCCACATCAAACATTTCATCTTGATTTCTGCGTCCTTGAGGTTCTTTATGGAAATATAGGTAAGAAGTCATTAACTCATTGGAATAAGTGAACACTCCTCTTGTTCCATAAAACCAATCTAATTCCCCTCCAAAAACAGAATACAAATCCTTGTAAACTGTCAAATAGCTATAACCTGGAATCATTTCTTCTCCTTTGGAGGCTATCGCATCATAGATTCGAATATCCTCTCTATTATAAGTACTTATATCCTCATCGGCACCTGGACCTCGCAAGATTATCCCACCTGAATTGTGGAAACTTTGAGCTCCTGCAATGTTGGGATGCTTCATGACAAACTCCATGATATTTCTATTCTCAGGTAGCGTAAATGGATATCTCAGTGCTCCTCTTTGGATATAATCCGGCTGCCAATTCCATCCCCAGTCACGGTTTGGATCATAATAACCTACTCCATCGTCATTAACTCTTCCATCTCCGTCTCCGTCTGTACCTTCTTGTCCTAGCATTTCATATTCTCCCACTTTGTCAGCGCCAACCATGATCAATTTACGTGGATCCTGAGGATCTTTAATATATCGACCAGTAGGTGATTTACGAATCATCATGGTAATATGCCCATCTCCGTCTAGGTCATCCATCCCATCCTCACCACTTAAGCCATCTCCGTCATTATCCAAAACCATCATTCCAGATCTAGGTGAGTTGGCTGTATTTGGCTCATTGAAGAAGTCATTTCTTGCATCAGGATTGATACTAGGGGTGATATAGAATGTTTTGTCTTTAAGCAACTGCTGGATAAACTCATTATCAGCATGCATCTCAGTGAGATACCAGGCTGCATAAAGAGAAAATTCACCACCCTGAATTTCATTGGAGTGAATATTTCCATCGATCCACATGGCAGGCTTGTCCGTGTCCTTACCAGCCGAAAAATCCGTGATTGTCAGGGTCATCATATCCCTTCCTTGATAGGATTTTCCAATAGATTCGATTTTAGCAATATCCGGATGTGCTGCTGCGATTTTTTTCATATTATCCACCAACCCTTCATAAGTATAATAGCGATTGAAGGCTATTTCCACTTTTGGATTATATGGAGTACCAACTGCCTGGAAAAATTTTTCCTGTGCGTGGGTGTTTAAAGAGGTCAGACTCAAAGCACTAAAAGCCAGCCCAACGATTAATTTTGTTGTTTTCATGATTTTTAGATGTTAGAGTTTAAAATTTGCATTCACAAAACCTACATGAGAAGCACCTGCCTTTACAGGTATATCTCCATTTCCTTTCACAATCCAGCTTAATTCAACCTTCTCATAAGCTCCAATTACATCGATTAATTCGATTTTATTTCCAGAAATAATTCTTTCAGCTGGAATGTTCATATCTACTCTAACCTTTCTTAACCATCTGGAACGCTCTCCCATTTGGGAATGCGTTGGGATGGGGGAGTTGTTAAATAAATCCACAGAAACTCTTGTTAAACCATTTCCAATCCCTTCTATCTTAATATTATGCATTTCTAGTTTTGGCTGCATAGCAGCAAGCTTTAGAATAAAATCCGTGTGTTCTTCCGCAATTTCTCCTACTTTTTCAAAAGGAGGATTGACCATTACAAATGGATTAATTCCACCCACTTCAACTTTTTTACCGGGGAAATCCGGATGTTGGATTTCTTTCCAAGGCGTGTAGATATTTTCCCAACCCAAGGAATCAGCCCAAGCGAGGTAGTTCTCCTCAGGATTGGTTTTGCCTTTAAACTCAGGAGTCCAATAACCTGGAGTACCAAAACTTAGTCTTCCAAAGTGGAAATAAGCCCATTGAAAGAAGTCTCCATCTGTACCTTGATTAGTTTGTTGAAAAGCTTTTTCAGAGATAGTTTCATTATAAACTCCTGAAACCATCGCATTAATCGCCTGATCTTTTTCAAGAATTGATGTAACAATTCGTTTTCTTGCGTTACCGGCATTGTACTTCAAAGGAGAGGAAAGATTATTTGCTGGGGAGAAAGTAACAAAAGCGAAGATGTTCCATTGGTCAAATAAATAATCCAATAATGCTCTTGATTCCTTTTGCGAAACTGCTATATCACCTGCTAGCGGCTCAAAAATTGGGAATTTATAGGTCAAGGATTTATTAAATGCAATCCCTTCTTTTAAATCTTCTGCAAATTTCCCGTCTTTATCATCGTCCTTGGATTCTTTTAAAACGATATATTTTCCTGCTTCACCTTTGGAACGATCAGCTTTCACCATCACCCGATCATCCTTTTTAGAAATCACATAATCCCCCATCGGATCCTCCACACGCATCCAAGTGATCATTCCATTTCCATCTAAATCTGTGTAGCCATTATCGCCTGGAATTCCATCCCGATCATGATCAACTGATACTGCGTTACCTCTTCTTTCATACTTCAAAGCAGCATGATATTGTTCATATGCATCAGGTGACATATTTGGGAAAACATAAAACGTAGTGGATTCCAGAATATCGGCATGCTCACTAATTAGTTTTTCTGCAACCTGTAATGCTAATTCTACACTTAGAACATGAAATCCTTCCGCACCACCAACTATTGCAATAGCTGGTTTTTGATCTACTTCGCCTGTTCCGACCTTAAGAACCCAAATATCTTTTCCACCTTCTGTCTTGGTCAGTGAAGAGAGTTCTGCTGAACTGTTGGACCCTAGGTTTTGAAGTCTTTGGTTTACCTGGGAGAGAGTCGGGTAATCAGTTTGGGCTTGTGCACCTACTGACCAACCCAAGCTTCCTATCAGTAAGCCGATAAGTAGTGATTTTCTCATAAATTGTTTGGGTTAAATACTAATTTTTTGGTGGTTGTAATGCGTGAAATTCTTTTAAATTTTACGATTTTAATTCAATTAAACGGGAGTACTTTTTCCGATTGCGGAATTCACTCTTGAATGGACATTGCTCGGGATAAGTGGGGAAGATACCTATTTCTTGTTGTACAGATCGGGAATTTTCGCTTATTTCAAACAAATTGCTGCAAGAATATGTACCAAAAAATAGCCCTAGCCCTTGCCTTTTCTCCAAGAATCGAGGCATTGATTTCTGAAACCAAGAGACTGGTAATACTTTTTGACTCAGAATTGATTTTAATTCATGTAGGTAAAAAAACCACTGAATTAGAGGGAAAGCTAGAGCAGGTGGTAAAAGATGCAGATTTGCCAAAGGATAAAACCAAAATTATCTGGAAAGAAGGGAAACCCGGAAAGATGATTTTAGATGCATGTCGTGAGGAGAATGTGGATTTGCTAGTAGCGGGTGCGATGAAAAATGAAAGCTTTCTAACCTATTATCTAGGATCAGTCGGTAGAAAAATTATCAGAAAAGCGCCTTGTTCTGTTCTGACTCTAATTGAACCTAAAATAGAAACAACCGGATTTTCTCAAGTAGTTTTTAATGGCACCCAAACTCCAATTACGCCTTTTGTTATTGAGCAAGGGATGGGATTTTCTAAAAAAGTCCAAGCAGATCAAATTTTTATTTTGAATGAAATAAAAATGTATGGATTACAAATGGGGACTGCCGCTGAGGATTCTGAGCAAGAAGTAGCCCATACAAGACGGCAACTTGTCCAAGATGAAATCAAATATGTGGAAGGGATTCTTGAAAAATTGGATAAGGGCGACTTGAAAATAAGTATTAAAGTAACCGGAGGTAGATGGGCAATAGAATTAGCCAGGTTTTGTGAAAAAATCGGAGCCGATTTATTGGTAGTTGGAGATGAGCATAAACTCAACTTTTTCGATAGAATTTTCCCACATGATTTAGAGGACCTGTTGAGTACTTTGCCATGTAATCTTTTAATCGTAAAAAAATAATCTCATATGGAAACTCTAAACCATAAGGAGGTTATAAACTTACTCCTCCAGCTCGCTGCCATGCTGATTATGGCAAGAGTTTTTTCTGAACTAGCAAGAAAGTTTAAACTTCCTGCTGTAATAGGTGAAATCATTGCAGGGATCATTTTAGGGCCAACAATTTTAGGAACACTTTTTCCAGGCGCTCAAGACTATCTTTTTGGTTCACATGAGATGGCAAATGTAGCATTAGACGGTTTTGTGCAAATCTCTGTCGTCTTACTTCTGTTTATTGCTGGGTTAGAAGTAGAACTTCAAGTTGTCTGGAACCAAGGTAAAAATGCTCTGAAAATTGCTGCGGCATCCATGGCCTTACCTATTATCACAGGCTTCGTTCTAGCTTATGCATTTCCTGAATTTTTGGGAGTGAATATCAATGATAGGGCAGTTGCATCAACATTCTTTGGATTGGCAATTTCAATTACTGCGTTAGCTGTGGTGGCTAGGATTCTCATGGATCTGGATATTTTCAAAACCCAAACTGGCCTTTTAATCATAGCTGCAGCAATGATTGTGGATATTCTGGGCTGGATTGTATTTTCAGTAATTTTATCGCTTTCAGAATCAGGCGCAGAAGGAATTGGGGTTTGGCCGACTATTGGCCTGACTTTATTATTTACCCTATTTATGCTCACGTTGGGTAAAGGATTAATCAATCGTGTTCTGCCTTGGATCAATAAAAATTTGGCTTGGCCTGGAGGTTTATTGTCTCTCTCTCTTGCGATTTGTTTTTTGGCAGCTTCGTTTACCGAATTTATTGGGATTCATGCCATATTTGGGGCATTTATCATAGGTGTGGCGTTGGGAGATTCTGAATATTTGACGGAAAAGGCAAAGGAAATTCTTCATCAGTTTATCAATAATATTTTTGCTCCGATTTTCTTCGTATCCATTGGTTTGAAAGTAAATTTTGTGGAGGCTTTTGATCCTGGAGTAACAGGAGTGGTGGTGATTTTAGGCTTGTTAGCTAAGTATTTTGGGGCTTATATAGGAGGTAGATATGCAGGGATTTCCAGAAAAGAATCCATGATAGTTGGTTTCGGATTGAGCACCAGAGGCAGCATGGATATTATTTTAGGATTGATCGCATTGGAAACAGGCTTAGTTTCTGAATCACTATTTATTGGATTGGTGATCTTGGCCTTGATATCCAGTATTGGGTCAGGACCTTTGATCAATTGGGCTCAAAAGCTGAAAATATGAGTACTTTTCTCAATGACTCATTTGTAACTTCAATTGGTTAAAGTTAACAATCGGATGTAATTTTGGGTTGTCCTTTGCATTACCCACAATCAACAAAAAATGATCAAAACCGGAAAAACTGGTGTATTACTAGTGAATTTGGGAACTCCTGACAGTACTGCTACTGGAGATGTTAGAAAATATTTACGTGAATTTCTCATGGATGGTCGAGTGATTGACTTTCCCGCCTTCCCGAGATGGTTGCTGGTAAATTTGATAATTGCGCCTTTCCGATCCCCAAAATCGGCGGCTGAATATAGGAAGCTGTGGACCGACAGAGGATCACCCTTATTATTTCATACCAAAGATCTAAAGGGCAAAATTGTTGATAAGCTTGATTCCAGTAAGTATGTAGTAGCAATGGGGATGAGATACCAAAGCCCCTCTATAGAATCAGCTTTGAAAGAGTTGATGAAATCTAAGGTTAAAAAAATCATTGTTATTCCATTATTCCCTCAATATGCTTCTGCCACAAATGGCTCTGTGATCGATAAAGTAATGGAGATAGCAAGAGGATGGCAGATAATTCCAGAGATTACTTTCGTTAGTAATTTCATTGATCACCCCTTGTTTTTGAAGGCTTGGAAGGAATTGGGACTGGAGATGATGGAAAAGCAGGAATACGATCGATATTTATTTTCTTATCATGGCTTACCAGAACGCCAGATAAGAAAAGGATCTGTTGATAATTATTGCCAATTAGGCGCTTGCTGCAACAAATATGGTCCTTCCAATCAATTTTGTTATCGAGCACAATGCTTCCAGACCACTCGCTTTATTACTGAGCAGCTGGGATTACCAGAGGAAAAAGTACTAACATGTTTCCAGTCCCGTTTGGGAAAAGATCCCTGGATTCAACCGTATACAGAAGACATGATTAAAAAACTGTCTTCAGAAGGGGTTAAAAAAGTATTGGTTTTCTCTCCAGCATTTGTAGCGGATTGTCTAGAAACTACTGTTGAAGTTGGACAGGAATATAAGGAACAGTTTGAAGAACAAGGTGGAGAACACTGGGATCTGGTGCCCAGTTTAAATTCCAGGGATACCTGGGTAGATTGCTTAGTTGATCTTGTTCATTCAAAATCCTGATAGAGAAGCCAATCCAATTTTAGAATCAAAGTTCTAGTTATTATGCTGTACTTAGAGAACTATTTCAGATTTGGTTTTTTAATTTCCCATTAAAAATTTGTCAAAGTCCATCCCCTCTCAATCGCTTTTGATAGCAGGAATCCTATTGATTTCAATCAATCTTAGGACTTCTATAGCTTCGGTTGGTCCCTTGATTCCTTTTATCAGAGAGGATCTTGGACTATCTAATGGCTTGGCTGGTTTCTTGACTACCCTTCCCTTATTAACATTTGCTACCTTCTCACTTTTTGCTCCCGCCATAGGGAAGAAACTTGGGATGGGAAGAGCGGTATTTTTAGGGATTGCTATTTTGACAGTTGGTGTAATCATTAGGGTGTTAGGAGGAATAGAATTATTGCTTTTTGGTACAGCGCTTACCGGAATAGGAATTGTTATTGCTAACGTCCTAATTATTCCTCTTATAAAAGTAAGGCTCCCGCACAAGCTAGGTTTGATGACTGCTTTGCTGGCAACCATGATGTCTCTTTTTGCTGCGGTGTCAGCAGGATTTTCGGTTCCAATTGCAGTAGATTTAGGATTAGGATGGAGAGGTTCTTTAACCTTTTGGGCGGTTTTTATGGTTCTGGCTTTACTTTTCTGGATCCCCCAGTTAACCAGACCTAAGGCAGGAATGCAAGTAGGTGTCGGGCAAGCAAAGAATGTCTGGAGATCAAAGCTTGCATGGCAAGTGACTATTTTTATGGGATGTCAATCAGTTATGTATTTTACCCTTACAGCTTGGCTCCCGGATATGTTAGTTGCCCGAGGATGGTCTCCCGTGGAGGCAGGTGCCGTATCTTCTATTATGCAATTAATCTCCTTGGTTGGGTCTTATTTTGCACCTTCCATATTAATCAGACTTAAGCAGCAATCAGGTGTTATTATGGCAGTTGGTTTGGGTTATATCATTGGTTTCCTAGGCTTATTTTTTGATTCAGAATTGATCACCTACCTAAGCTTAACGATTATTGGATTAGGGATGGGAGCGAGCCTTAGTATAGCCTACACTTTGATTTCTTTGAGAACTTCAGAGGATCAGACTACGGCAAAGCTCTCAGCAATGGTTCAATCTTCAGGATACTATTTAGCGGCACTAGGCCCCATACTTTTTGGAATCTCCTTGGACTTATTTGGATCCTGGAATATCCTCATATGGTTTCTGATTTTTTTCTCCATTTTATTTACTGGATTTGGGATGGCTGCTGGAAGGGACCTGAAAATCTAATAGAACTAAATCCAATCCCATTCCTTAATTTTGCTGCAATTTCAAAATTGATTGTATCATGCAAGATTTAATGCTTTCCTTAGGCGTATCAGAAAATTTGTTCGATTATTTGATCATGCCCTTACTGATTTTTTTCGCGCGAGTAGGAGATGTTTCAATCAATACGCTCCGAATCATGTTTATGATGAATGGGAAAAAAAACATCGCCCCAATACTAGGTTTTTTTGAAGCGCTTATCTGGCTTTTGGCAATAGGGCAAATTTTTCAAAATATGTCCAATCCTATGTCTTACCTGGCTTATGCTGCTGGTTTTGGTGCAGGTACTTACGTTGGAATGTTTTTCGAGGAAAAGCTGGCATTGGGAAGAGTTTTGGTCAGAGTTATAACTCCAACGCCAAATCCTGACTTGATGGAATACATGAAAACCGAGAATTTCCGGTTTACCACTGTAGGGGCAGAAGGGAGGTCTGGAAAAGTTCAACTTACATTTACTGTCATGAAAAGGGACTCCTTGACAAAATTTATAGATAAAGTAAAGAGCTTGGATGATAAGGCCTTTTATACCATTGAGAGTGTTAAAAGAGTTTCTGAAGATGAACTGAATGTTATGGACGACAAGCCTCGCTTTAATTTGAGTTTTTTCAGTAAAGCAAGAGCTTAATGCCGAACAACTGGTTTCAATTTCAGCAATTTCGAATCAACCAGGATGGATGTGCTATGAAAATCAGCACAGATGCAGTGTTATTGGGAGGACTGGCAGGAGGAAAGAACCCTCAAAATATCCTTGATATTGGGACGGGAACAGGGGTAATCGCCTTAATGCTTGCACAGCGATTTACGGAATCCCAAATTGATGCAGTAGAGTTAGATGAATTGGCAGCTAAACGGGCAAAAAATAATTTTTCTGAGAGTCCATTTTCTTATAGATTGATGATTTGGGAAGGAGCCTTTCAGTCCTTTGAACCAAATAAAAAATTTGATTTAATTGTCAGCAATCCGCCGTATTTCCAAGATCACTTAAAATCTAAAGATGAACAAAGGAATAAGGCCTTACATACAGATGCTCTTTCTTTTGCGGATTTGGTATCAAAAGTCTCAAAACTACTTAATGCCAAGGGTGATTTTTGGGTTATTTTACCTTCGAGGCAGATGATGGAATTAATTGAGATATGCTCTAAAATAGGTCTATTTCCGAATAGAAAATTTTTGGTTCATGATAAGCCTGGGAAAAAAGTAATTCGGGAAATTGTTTGTTTTTCTTTTCTGAAAACTGAACTAGTAATAGAGCAAATATTCATTAAAAGCGATAATGGAGTTCCCCATTTTTCATACAAAAATATTGTCAAGGGGTTTTTGCTTGAATTCACCTAATTGAATCTATTACTGAAGGATTAGCAGTCTCAGAGACAATCTAATTTTTAAATTTCATCAATTATATTTTGAATATTCAGTCATTTATTCCCCAATATTTTCAAAAACATATTATTTTCTTTAATAAAGTAGCAATATTTTAACCTGTTGGGTGGAATTATGCATAATTGATTTTGAATTAATATTGTTTGTGAATACTAATTCTATATTTTTGGCTAAAAATTAAATTACCTAAACGATCCTATGCGAAAACTTCTATCTCTGAGCTTATTATTTATGCTCTTTTTGGGATGGGCTTGTACTGAAGATGAAACTGAAACCACCGTCCTAGTCACAGAAGAAGTTCTTTATGCTAGTGGGGAAAACGTTAGACTTCTCGGTCGCTTAATTACAAATCAAACGATCACGGTTAATGATCACGGCTTTTATATTTCGGAAGATGAAGGCTTTTCTTCTCCTATTATTATTTCCTTGGGAGCTAAGGATGGACCTGGTAGGTTTATAGGAGAGACAAATGGGCTATTAAATTCTAAGACGTATTTCGCGAAAGCATATATGGATCTGGGTGGAGAAATCCAATTTGGGAATATTATTGAATTAAATACTTTAAGTCCAATTATTGAGTCGTTTTCGCCTGCTTTCGGGATAGTGGGAGGTGAGATGGTTATTTTAGGAAAAAATTTTACAGAGGACACACGTGTGTTTTTTGGGGATTCGGAAGCTACAGTTACAGCTATAGATTTCGAGTCAAGACTGCATTTGATAATTCCGGAAGCTGCAGATGTTAAAGTACCGGTAAAAGTGGTTGTGCAAGATAAAACTTTAGAATTTTCTTCTTCATTTGAATATCAAATAGGTACTTATGAATTAATAAATAAGTTTCCCGAGTCAGTTAGACTATATGGAAATGTATTCTTTCAAAATGAGGGCGGATTAAATGTTGGTTTAGGAACTATATCTAAGAATAATTTTTATACTAAAATTCAACAATATGAGATAGGTTCCAATTCATGGAGAGAAATAAATTTTCCCGGGACGCCTCGCGCTTATGCAATTAGCACCAAAAATTATCTAGGAGGCGGTACTGCAGACTTAATTCCTAATCCTTATGATATTAATTTTTCTTTCTATAAAATAAATGGAAATAGCTTTGAAAGGCTACCCGATTTGCCTTTCGCAAGCAGAGAATCAATAGCTTTTGAAAATGGTGGTAATCTTTACGTATTAGGAGGCAAAGAGGGAAATACCTCAGCATTTAGAAAGTTTGATACGTCTTCAAAAACTTGGTCTGAATTACCGGATAGTCCAAAAGCTTTCTCCACCGAAAATGCCTTTTTTGTCTATCAAAACAAACTCTTTATAATAGATAACGAATCGACTCTCTGGGAATATTCAATTAGCACAGGAACTTGGGCAACTGTTTCCACTTACCCAGGAAGTCTGGGGCAAGGCTATGGAATGGGACAGGTAATCGGAGATAAGGCGTATGTAGGACTTTATCAGAGAAATTCAGAAATCTGGGAGTTGGATTTGAATTCAATGACTTGGAAATCTAAAAACAGAATTCCCGGACTTGCTCAGGAAATAACCGTAGCACATTTTGAAAAAGATGGGTTCTTATATATAATGAGAATGCCGGACATCACTATTGCAGGGAGTTTCCCCATGAATTTATACAAGTTTGACCCCAACGGATTTTAATAGCTAATTATGAAAAAACTATTACTTGTTTTCTTTTTGCTACTAAGCCAACTGGGTTTAGCTCAGACAGGAGAGATAAAGCGCGAGGTGATCGGAAGGGATATTGGTCAGCTTAAAGGAATTGAAATTTCAGGTAGGATCATTGATGAAATCACGGGGGAGGCATTAGCCGGGGCTACTGTAACAGTACCTGAGTTAAAAATCAATAAGATAACAGATAACAATGGATCATTTCAACTCACGCTGGATAGGGCTGAATATAATCTACAATTCAGATATGTTGGGTATGAAACAGTGAATTATCCAATTACAGCAGTTGGAGACGGGAGAATCTCAATAAAAATGATTCAAGAAGATTTTCAATTGGATGATGTAGTAATTTATGGAAGTGATCCAGATAAGAATATTCGGTCTACAGATATGGGAGCCATCACAATGAGTATGAATACCATGCGTGAATTGCCTCCATTTTTAGGAGAAGTGGATATTATCCGGTCCATGGCAACGCTACCTGGAGTAAGTCAGGTAGGAGAGGCCGCGGCAGGCCTAAACGTAAGAGGTGGAGGAGCTGATCAAAACCTGATACAATTTGCTGGAGCTCCTATATATAACCCTACCCACCTATTTGGATTATTTACCTCTTTCAATGCAGATGCAGTAAATGGGGTGACATTATATAAATCTGTAATTCCATCAAGGTTTGGAGGAAGAGGATCTTCCATTTTGGATATTCAACCAAAAGCCGGTTCAATCGCGAAATGGGGAGGAGATTTGATGGTCAGTAATTTCTCGGGGAAAGTTGGTATCAACGGTCCCTTGGTGAAAGACAAAGTCTCAATCCGAGGTGGTTTTAGAGGATCATACATCAATTGGTTTTTGGGTGCTTTAAGTAATCCTGATTTAAAAAATTCTGCAGCGAATTTTTATGATGGGAATTTGGTGATATCTGCCCCAATTTCGGAAAAAAACGAATTTACCTATAGTTATTACACCTCATACGATGACTTTGCCTTTGCATCTGATACGACTGTTTCTTGGAAGAATAATAGCCATTCTTTACAGTGGAAAAGTATTATCAATGATAAGATAGGACTGGAAGCTTTAGGGTATTATACCCAATACGATTACAGTATATTTAATCGTTCGGGAATAAACGATTTTGACCTAAACTCTGGTATAAAAGACTACGGGATCAAAGCCTATTTTTACTATAAGTTTAGCGATACAAATAAGGTGACGATAGGGGGTGATTTCAAAAATCTCGAATTACAGCCTGGTGAATTAGTCCCTTCTCAGGGCACTGAATCAGGTATATTGCCACAAAAAGTTCAAAATGAATATGGAAGAGAGTCTGGAATTCACTTTCAACATGAATTTGAAATAGGGGAAAAGTTTGGTATGTCTTACGGTGCCAGATATGACATGTATGGCTATTACGGCCCACGAGTAGTTCGTGAATATGCCGAAAATCAACCCTTAAGTGATGGAACTGCAATTAGTGAAACAACTTATGGTGATGGGGATCAAATTCAAACGTATAATGGCTTTGGCCCTAGAGGTTCGCTCCGTTATTCCTTCTCCAAGTCAAGTTCAATTAAATTGGGATACAATAAAATGTATCAGTTTATCCATTTGATTTCCAATACAGCTACTATTGCCCCAACTGATGTATGGAAGCTAAGTGATAACTACCTAAAACCTCAAATTGTAGATCAAATTTCACTTGGATTCTACAATAATTTCAGAGGGAATATATTTGAGACTTCTATAGAGGTTTATTACAAAGACATTCAAAATGTCATTGAATATAAGGATGGGGCTAATCTAATTCTTCAAAATAATCTGGAGACAGAACTTGTGCCTGCAAATGGCAGAGCGTATGGAATCGAACTATATGTGAAGAAAAATTTAGGAAGGTTGACTGGTTGGGCATCTTATACCTATTCAAGGAGTTTGAGACAGGTAATTACGCCGTTTGAAGAGGAGATTATCAATGATGGGGAATGGTATGCTTCCAACTTTGATAAGCCTCATGATTTTACGTTGATTGGGAATTATAAAGTCAGTACCAACACCTCTATTTCGGCTACTTTTGGGTATAGTACCGGAAGACCTGTCACTTTCCCTGAGGCAAAATTTGATTATACGGGAAATAACCTCGCTTACTTTAATAGAAGAAATGAACAAAGGTTACCTGATTTTCACAGGCTGGATTTTTCTGTCAATTTCAAACTTCCTGGAAAAGGTAAATTCTACGACGGAGATTGGACTTTCTCCATATTGAATGTTTATGGACGTAAGAACCCATTCTCCTTATTCTTCGTGGATGAATCTGGAGCACCCCCCCAAGCGTTAAGGCTTGCAGTTCTGGGAGTACCTCTTCCAAGTATCAGTTATTCTATCAAATTTTAATCAGATGTTGAGAAAATATCTTTACCTGCTTTTGATTTTACCTTTGGCCGCTTGTATAGACCCCTATTCTGTAGAGGTAGAAGGTGGTTCACAATTGCTTACGGTGGATGGTTTTATATCTACTGGTCCTGGTCCGCATAGTATAAAACTGACTAGAAGTGATACCTATGGAAGTGTTTTTGAAGGGTTGATCCGACCTGTAAGTAGTGCCACTGTCATTGTAAGAGATGATTTGGGAAAAGTAACTTTCTTAACTGAGGATTCTCAAGATAGAGGTGTTTATTATACTCCGGAAAACTTTTCTGCCAGTGTAGGAAGATCCTATACCTTACAAATTCAACTAATTGACGGGAAGGTTTACACCTCACTTCCAGAGCGCGTGGAATCGGTGCCTGAAATAAAAAATGTGGATTTGAAAGTAGTAAAAATCGCAGTTGAAGGTGAAATCCTAGAACGTTCCGGCGTACAGTTAATTGCTGAATTTGATGATCCAGCTGATCAGAATAACTTCTATTACTGGAGAACAGATGAATCCACTTTTGTCTTGAAAACCCGTCCAGATCTTTTTACTCCGAGACCATCCGAAACAAACCCGAGTCGTGATCCCCAACCTAAAGATTGTTGCATTATTTGCTATAAAACTGAGAGATTGGGAAATCAGGGAATCTATTTGGAAAAAGATGATATTTTCAATGGGCTAAGCACAGGAGTTCCTGCAGGTTTTATTGAGGATGATGGAATTCGATTTGTGGATACCTACAGGACTGAATTGCAACAATTGAGTATATCCCCTGAAGCCTATAGATTTTTAAGATTGGTTAAGCAACAGGTAGAGATTTCAGGCTCTGTTTTCGATCCTCCTCCTGCAAACATCAGAGGTAACATGATCAGTTTGGATAATCCCGAAGAAATTGTTTTGGGATATTTTATTGCTGCTGGTGAGAATAGGAAAAGAATTTATATCGACGGAAATCAACTTGATTTTAGACAGCCTGTGGTAATAATTCCAGATGACTGCCGAGAGATTGAAGGTTCGCAGCTAGACCCACCTCTTGATTGGAACCCTTAAATCCATGAAATCAAGATTTTTGAAAAATTATATAGTCTTTTTTTTTCCGATTTTTTTTTCGTGCATAGATCCTTATGAAGTTTCCATTGAAGATGGTCCGCAACTTTTGACCATAGATGGAATGATTTCTAGTGGTCAAGGACCAACCACCATCAAATTGACTAGAAGTGATACCTATGGAAGTGTCTTTGAAGGTTTAGTTAGACCAGTTGCTGGAGCGACTGTTATTGTAAGAGACGAAACCGGCAAAGTCATTTTTTTGTCAGAGGATCCTGAGAATAGAGGGTTTTATTTAACTCCAGCCGATTTTTCTGCCGAAATTGGAAGGACATACACTTTACAAATCCAACTTTTGGATGGGAAGGTTTATACATCTTTACCAGAGAAAGTAGTACCTGTACCTGAGATTCAAAATATATCTTATCAAGTAGAAAGAATTCCTGTAGAAGGAGAAATCAACGATGCTTCAGGAGTACAGCTGATAGTAGACTTGGAAGATCCTGCCGAAGAAAATAATTTTTATTATTGGAGAAAAGGGGAGTCGGTACATGTTCTGGAAACCAGGCCTGATCTATATATAGCACCGCCTCCAAGTAGAGCTCCTGATCCAAAAGACTGTTGCGCGGTTTGTTTTAGAACAGAACAAACCAGTAATTCCTCAATTTTTATAGCTAAAGACGATAACTTTAACGGTTTAAATACCCGTCTTCCTGCTGCTTTTATTCTTGATAACGCGCTTCGTTTCGTGAATACATTTAGGATTGATTTAGAGCAATATAGTATTTCCCAGGAAGCATATCGTTTTCTTAGATTAGCCAAACAACAATCCGAAGTAAGTGGGTCTGTATTTGATCCTCCTCCAGCCAATATCCGTGGTAATATGATTAGTTTGGATAATCCGGATGAGGTTGTTTTGGGGTATTTTATGGCTGTAGGAGAGGCCAGAAAGAGAATCTATATCAATGGGGCGGACTTGGATTTTAGGCAGCCAGCAGGATTGATTACAGATGATTGTAGAGTAGTAGATGGTGCTACTCTCAACGCACCAGCAGACTGGTCCCCATAATCACATTCACTTAGTTTTGCTTTTTTCAATAAACCGAATTCCAAACTCTTCAAGCTTTTCTAAAACAGGATTATAAATTTCCGGAATTACCGGAACATGTAAACCGCTGATGCTGATCTTTTTATCCAGAAATAAATCTATAGCGATTGCTAAAGGTAATCCAACAGTTTTTGCCATAGCGGTGTAGTTGGAATCCTCTCCATAACATACCAAACTGGAACTTATACCCTTAATACCTTCATTTGTTTTTATTTCAAAGAGATGCTGCATTACGATCATATCAACGTCCTCCGGATTAAGTGCCCAATCTTCTTCTAAGATCGCTTGGAGGATAGCAGCTGGGCTTCCTTTGGTTTTTGGAAGTTCTCTATTGCCGAAAAAACCTAACCACTGAATTTTTTCAAAAGTTGGAAAATCCATTTCAGGAATCGCTTTTGCTATTTTTTCCTCCACGGATAGATCCTTATTGTATGGCAAAAATGCATTTAAAAATTGTCTGAGATTGCTTCCTTCAGGCATCTCCAGCTGAAATGAATCATCTGTTAAACCTAATTGAACAAATACATCCCAAGCTTTGCAATATCCAGCTCTTCTGAGTGTTCCCCGGAGCATTGTTTGGATTTGTTCCAATCCATATACTTTTCTATAGCTCAACGAGTCCCGGTTTGGGTACCCATCGAAATTTCCTACTCCGTCAAAATGAATATTTTCTATTCTTTTGAATACCTGTTGATATGGTACGAACTTTAATTCTCCCTTTTCAATATATTGAGAAGTACCTTGTCCGGCCAATACAACATTTCTAGGGTTCCAGGTGAATTTATATTTCCATGGATTATCCTCGCTGGCTGGGGCCAACAATCCACCACAATAGGATTTGAATGAAAGAATTTTTTCTCCTTTGGATTTTGCTTCATGAATTATTTTCATGGCAGACATATGATCTAGTCCTGGGTCTAAACCACATTCATTCAGAAATAATAAACCTTTGGATTCTATTTCCGATTTAAGACTCTTCATACTTTCTGACTCATATGAAGCTGAGAAAAAGTGCTTTCCTAAATGCACGCAGTCTTTTGAGACAAGGGGATGCATCGCTGCAGGAAGCATAGAAACAACAATATCTGCTTTAGCAATAAGCTTTCTCCGCTCATTTTCATTTTCAATATTCAAAGCAATAGCCTCTGTATTTGGCTTGTTTTGGAGTTTGGATTTTGCCTGATCAAGGTCAAGATCAGCTAAAATCAATTTTCTATCTTTTTGGGAGCAAGAATCAGCGAGGTAGTCTATCAAAAATATAGAGGATTTTCCTCCTCCAAGTATCAAAATGTTCTTCATAAACGTCATTGTATTGTAAGTCTAAATTGAGCAATATATTCAAGCCACAAAAGGAGATTGCTTAAAATTGGAACAAATCTGTACTTTGGGCGTTAGGAAGACTCCGAAACAAAATCATGGGTAAAAAAATAATAATTACAGCTGAGTTGGAAGAATTGAGTTGGGCCGAACTTTCGGAAGAGGATCAGGTATTATTGACTGAGGCGAAAAAAATCAGTGAATCAGCATATGCCCCTTATTCGAATTTTCTAGTTGGAGCTGCCGCTCTGTTGAATTCAGGTTTGGTTTTAAAATCCAATAATCAAGAGAATGTTAGTTTTCCAGTTGGGGTTTGTGCAGAACGGTCTTTGTTAGGTTACGCAGGAGCCAACCATGCTGAGGATCCCGTAAAAAAACTAGCTATTGTGGCTAAAAGAAGAGGAGAGAAGGTTTGGGCAACAGTTTCGCCATGTGGACTATGTAGGCAAACAATAAGTGAGGTGGAAATGCGCTTTGATCAGCCAATTATTTTGCTGATTTTAAAGCCGAATGGAAATGTGATTAAAGTTCCCGGAATCCAATCCCTTCTACCATTCAAATTTGAAGATTTAAACGGTTAATTTTTGAAAAAACATATCCAATTTCAATTTGAAGCAAGCTATTCTATTTCGCATGAACCCAATTTTTCAGAATCGGAGGTTTGGATTCTATTTCATGGATATGGTCAGTTGGCAGAATATTTTATTAGGAAGTTTTTACCCTTTGATTCGGAAGACAGAATATTTTTAGTGCCCGAAGGAACAAATTATTCATACCTTAAAGATTTTCGGGGAAGAGTTGGAGCCAATTGGATGACTAGTCATGAGCGAGAACTTGCTATTGAAAATAACCATCGATATCTGGATAAGTTAGTCGATGAATTTCTCTCTGGCTTTGAGGTGCAGCCCAAAATTAACGTTTTAGGTTTTTCTCAGGGAGCTGCTACCGCAACCCGGTGGGCGAGTAGATGGTCAGGAATTGTTGAGACAATTATTCTTTGGGCTGGTGGGTTTGCTCATGATTTGAATATAAAAGAGAGCAGGGAACATTTTGAAAAAACTAGGTTGACTATAGTGCTAGGAGATCAGGATGAGTTTATAACTCCCGGAACCATAGAAAAACAGGAAGAATTTGTAAAATCTTTTGGAATGAAAGCAAATAAAATCAACTTTTCTGGAGGGCATATTATTGATTCTGAGGCTTTAAAAGACCTTTTTGATTAAAAAAGTAAAAATATTTCATTGCTTTTGGGTAGCAAGAGCAAAAACAATTTGATGCAACTTTGACATTCACTATTTTTCCAAAAATTTTGTAACTCATTCATGTTTTCGCTTACTGAAAAAGAGGTAGGATTGATTTCCACCCAATTGCTGAAAGGCAATGTATGTTTCTATCAAATTGATAAAAAGAAGATACATCACATGCCTGATGATGAAGATTATTTCAACTATGACCTCACTGAAGCAGAGGAGGATATTTTGGACGAAATAGAGGAAAATCCAGATAACTTTGCCGAGTTTACCAAGATGGAGCCGGCTCAAGAGCATCAAATGATGCAGGATTTTGTTGACAGAAAAATCAAAGAGAAAAACCTAGCAGAAGATTTGGTAAACGCGTTGAGCAAACCGAAAGCTTCCACCGGATTTAAATTTTTGATAGACGAATCCAAGTACAAAAATGAGTGGCTGGAGTATCGTCTTTCGAAATATCAGGATTGGGTAAAGGAGCAGGTCGACAGCTTTAATTATTCCGAAGATTAATATTTAACCGCCTTAAAATGGCGGTTTTTTCTTGCCCAAATGACGATTGATAGGAACAAAATATCCATAAGAAACACGTTATCTCCAGGAGATCTAGGCGGCGTTGTTGCTCTTCATGGTAAAGTTTATGGAGAAGAATATGGCTTTCCTATAGGCTTTGAAGTTTATGTAATGCAAAGTATCATTGAATTTTATAGCCAATATGATCCTGAAAAGGATCGGGTTTGGATTGTAGAATATGAAGGAAAATTAATTGGGTTTTTGTCCTTGATGCACAGACCAGGAAATCAGGCTCAACTGAGATATTTTATTCTTTTGAAAGAGTTTAGAGGATTTGGAATTGGAAAACAATTAATGCAAGAATGGATGGATTTTTTTCATGAAAGAAAGTATGAATCGGCATATCTCTATACTACTTCGGGACTTGATCCAGCGATTAGTTTATATGTAAGGAATGGATTTGTCAAAGTTTCAGAAGAGATGACGACAAACTTTGGGTTTCCCATGTTGGAAATTCTTTACCGTTTGGAATAGTTTTTATTTTTGAATGATTGTTTAAGACTTTGAAGTAGAAAATCTTATTTTTAATAAAACAAATAGAGAAAGCATGACAGCAAAACCATTCAAGACCATTCAAAAAGCGTTGAAACATTGGTATCTCCTGACCATTATTGGAGTTTTGTTTATTCTTCTGGCTATTTATGTCTTCACTACGCCTTTAGCTTCCTATTTAGTGTTGGCAACTTTATTCAGTGTGTCATTTTTAGCATCTGGACTCAGTGAACTCACGTTTGCTTTTGGGAATAGGAAAACCTTAGATCATTGGGGTTGGTTCTTGGCCTCAGGACTTATCAGTACCATGATAGGTATTTTGTTATTGACAAATCCGGCACTTTCCATGGTGACATTACCTCTTTATGTTGGCTTTGGGGTGATGTTTAAATCTATCGCTGGGATTAGTTTTGCTTTAAGTCTTAAAGATCATGGTGATGAATATCAATCCTTACTTTGGCTTGGGGTCGCTGGAATGATCCTTTCCTTTATTTTGATTTGGAATCCATCGATTATTGGAATGACTTTGGTGACCATCACCGCTTTAATTTTTCTGTTATTGGGAGTAGTAGCCGTTTTATTTTCACTGAAACTTAAAAAGCTCCACGATCTTCCAGGTAAATTGAAACAAAAATTGGAAGATGAATTCTAGAAGTCCCAGGAATTTGGTTTGAAAAAATGATCCGTTGAGCTACAATTATTTACAATTGTGATTAAGGGATTCCAATCCTTATCTCGAAATAAATTTCATGCATAAAACCAGTTTATTTGTATTAGCTCTCATTTTTTCTTTTTCGTTTAGTTTTGGACAAAACTGGGATTGGGGAGGTCCTATTGATCCGCTACAGGCAAAATTTAAGGTGCTTCATTATCAGCTGGAGCTTGAGGTAATACCTGCAAGCAAGTCGATTCGAGGTAAGAATAGTATCATATTTGAAGCTTCAGAGAAATTGGATACCCTTCGATTAAATCTAATTGATGAATATCAGGTCGAGAAAGTGGTAATGAATGGAGATGAAGTAGTATTTTCTCATCAAGATGATTTGCTGGATATAATTCCAATAGACTGTACTTGTAATACTGTGGATGTCTTTTATGGAGGAAAGACACCCATTGCCCTTAATCCACCTTGGACAGGAGGATTTACATGGGAATTGGATAGATTTGATAATCATTGGATGGGGCTTTCTTCTCAGGGAGAAGGAGCTAAGATTTTTATGCCTGCTTTGGACCACCCTTCAAGTGAAGCCCAGAATGGTATTGATCTTTTTATTACTGTTGATAAACCTTATTTCGCTGCCGCAAATGGGAGATTATTGGGTAAAAATGAAACAGAGAATCAAGTAACCTATCATTGGTCGACTGACTATCCGATTAACAATTATGGAATAAATTTTACGGTTGGTGTTTTCTATGAAGCTAAACTTGATTTCAATTCCATTTCGGGAGAAGTAATTCCAATGCATGTCTATGTTTTGCAGGAGGATCAGGCAAAGGCAAATGATTTGTTAGAAGTTTTGAAAATAAGTACTAAAACACACGAAAAGTATTTTGGTGCTTTTCCTTTTCCAAAAGATAAAATTGCTGTCGTGGAGACTCCATATTTAGGGATGGAGCATCAAACGATCAATGCTTATGGAAATAATTTTCAATTTGTTCCTATGGGAGATGTTCAATATGATTGGTTATTGCATCATGAGTTAGGCCATGAATGGTTTGGTAATAAAATGTCCGTAGGTGATTGGGCTGATATGTGGATCCACGAAGGTTTTACAGCCTATGGGGATTGGTTATTTTATGAAGAACATGGAGGTTCGGAAGCCTATTTTGATCAGGCGGCTTCCGTATTGAGAACCATTCCTCATGCAAAGCCAGTAGTTTCCCCTCCAAATAGTACGGAGGAAGAGGCCTATCATGGAGAGATTTACAGCAAAGGAGCTGCAGTAGTCCATGGAGTGAGGGGAATTCTGGGAGATGAAGTTTTTTTTCCTATGCTTAAGGCCTTTGTTTCTGATGATCGTTTTACCTACCTAAATCAAGTTACTACTGATAATTTTATTGATTTTGTATATAGCTATACAAATAAAGATCTAAGTGACTTTTTGAATTTCTATTTGAAGACTACAGATTTACCAGAGCTGAAAGTCAGTAAAAAGGGGAAATCAGGTTATATGGTAAGTCTGAAAGGGATTGACTTCAGTATTCCTGTGGAAATAGAAACTTCTAATGGTATAGAGAAAGTAACCTTGGGCTCAAAGCCCGTCTTAGTTCCAAGTACTTCTGAAATAAAGGTCGATCCAAAAGGTTGGCTGATGTTAAATAGATAATCTTTTACAGGATAAAAAATTTAATAATAAGTCCTCCTGCTATCCATAAATAGCAGATGTAGGAAACATATTTTAAGATTTGTTGAAAGGTTTTTAGGGTTTCTCTTTCTTCATCGGAGGTTGGTCTTTAATAATCAATTCAAAAATATCATTTCTTGAATAGTGACCGATAGGATCAAAATCTAATTTACTTTTGATGATTAGATTTAAATCTATCTCGGCTGAAACTGCCCCTGATTCCCCAAATAAGGGACCCGCTAGAACTTCTCCCAATGGAGAAACAATGACAGATCCACCATTACAGATTATCTCTTGTTCTTCTTTCAGTTCCTTTTGAAATTCATCAGCGTACATAGATTTGGTGAAGAACTGGTTGCAACCAAGCACAAAACATCTTCCTTCTAAAGCGATGTGCCTCATGGTTGATATCCAATTTTCACGAGCATCTGCAGTAGGAGCAATATAAATTTCGACGCCTTTCTGATACATAGCCATTCTTGCCAATGGCATGTAGTTTTCCCAGCAAATCAATCCACCTAATTTTCCAATTTTGGTATCAAAACTTACGAGAGACTTTCCAGAATCCTCTGCCCAAATCAATCGTTCCGTACCCGTAGGTTTGATTTTTCTATGTACACCCAAAAAACCATTTGGAGAGAAGTAGAGCATAGAGCAATAGAGACTTCCATTGGTACTGGATTTTTCAGTTACTCCAATCACCAGATAAATTTCCAATTCAATGCATAAGGTTTCCAGTCTTTCCAAATCGCTACTTTCCAAATCAAAACTGTTGGCATGATAGTTTGCATATTGCTCTCTTCCTTTTGTAGTCCTACTTCCTATTTTTGCTCCAAAAGTAAATCCTCTGGGATACCCAGGGATAAATGATTCTGGAAAAACGATCAACTTGTTACCTTCTTTTGCATATTGAGCACTAAGCATTTCAATCTTCTCAAATGTTTTTTCTTTATCAAAAAAGATTGGATTATCCTGAATAAGGCAAACTTTTAGTTTCATAGTTGCTGTATTTGAAAATCAATTTACAAAGTCGTAGGCAAAGCCAAGGTAAGTTCTTTTAATTTTGCGAACTCAAAGTCAAGAAAATGCATTCATCTTATTTCCGGCCTTAATCCCTAAATTGCATCATGGAAGAGATTCAGAAAAAAGACATCCGAAAACTCAGCCTTCCTGAATTGGAAGAGTTTTTTTTGCTGCATGGAGAAAAGAAATTTCGTGCAAAGCAAGTTTATGAATGGCTTTGGAATAAGTCTCTGAAGAATTTTGATGATATGAGCAATATATCTCTGAGCACCAGAGAACTTTTGAAATCACATTTTTTAATTAATCATATTCAAGTTGATTTAATGCAGCATTCAGATGATGGAACCATAAAGAATGCTGTTAAATTATTTGATGATAAGATCGTAGAATCTGTACTGATACCAACTTCCAAAAGAATCACTGCCTGTGTTTCTTCACAGGTTGGTTGTAGTCTGGATTGTAATTTTTGTGCCACTGCCAGATTGAAGAGAATGCGTAATCTGAATCCGGATGAAATCTATGATCAGGTAGTAGCAATTAAAGAAGAGGCAGAAACTTATTTCCAGCGTCCATTGACGAATATTGTTTTTATGGGGATGGGTGAGCCCTTGCTGAATTATGCAAATGTCATTTCTGCCATTGATAAAATCACGTCTCCGGAAGGATTGGGAATGGCGGCCAGAAGGATTACGCTTTCTACAGTTGGGGTAACCAAAATGATCCGTAAAATGGCGGACGATCAGGTTAAATTCAACTTAGCAGTTTCACTACACTCTGCAATTAATGAAACCCGTTCCCGTCTGATGCCAATCAATGATTCCAATCCTGTGGAGGAATTGGGGGAATCATTGAAATATTGGTATCAAAAAACAGGTAGAAAAGTTACCTATGAGTATGTAATTTGGGAAGGAGTGAATGACGATGAGAAACATGCAAAAGCGCTGGCGAAATTCTGTAAAATCATTCCTTCCAAAGTGAATATTATCCAATATAATCCAATCGATGAAGGCGAATTCCGTCAGGCAAAACAAGAAGCGGTAGATATGTATGTCCGAGTTTTGGAGGGACAGGGGATCATAGCCAAAGTCCGAAAATCAAGAGGACAGGATATTGATGCGGCTTGTGGACAATTAGCGAATAAAAATGAAGTAGCCTCACTTTAATATATTCTGTTTTGTAATTTGAAAAATCCCAGCTAAATTTTTAAAAATTAAATCTTGATGAAGAAGACTATACTTCTATTTTTAACATGTTTTATTTTTGGATCAATAGCTACAGCTCAAACTCAAGGGGATAGTAGAATTCATGCTTTAGGATCCTATGGTTTGAGATATAAATATTTTGGTGTAGGTGCCGGAGTCGAGTATTTCTTTGTCGACAATTTTGCGATTATGCCCAGTTATACCCGAATATTTCCAAATGTGGGCAAATCAAGTAATTTTAGTGCAGATCTTCGGTACTATGTTTCTGTAGGAAGTTCTCAACTCTATTTTATGGCAGGATATAGTCAAAATTGGGAAAACACGAATCCCGATGGTGCAGGAACCAGCAGAAATGTAAAAGGAGCAAATGTGGGGGTGGGTGCATACATACCTATGACAGACTGGATAGGTTTGAGCACTGAGTTTAAAGTTCAAAGTCAGAATCCTCAAGAAGCAGGTTTCCGTTTCGGTTTTGCTTTCCCTTTGTAATTTTTACTTTTTGCTAAACTCGAATAGCTTTCGCTTTTCTTCTTTGGAAAGTGCCTCGTAGCCTTTTTCTGCTATCTTATCTAAAATCAAATCAATTTCCTCTTGAGAAGATACCGCTCCTTTATCAGCGGGTTTTGAGGAAGTTGAGGATTTTGAAAATGGCTTGAAACTACTTGAAGTTTTTGGTCTTCTATAAGAGACATTGACTCCTTGTTTTTTGCGGAAAAAGTTCTCAAAGAATAAGCCTACTTTTTGAATCGGCACACCCCAGTCTGTTCCATTTCTCAGTTGGACAATGTAGAGGTAACCTATAAGGGCTCCGCCCAGATGGGCCAATTCTCCTCCTGCATTTGCTCCTGCTGAATTAGCAAAAGACAAAACAACATAGAAAATGGCGATGTATTTTATCTTGACTGGACCTAAGAGTAAGAGGAAAAAGGAAGTATTTGGGCTTAAAGTTGCCGCTCCAACGACAATAGCAAATACGCCGGCACTAGCTCCTAACATTAACGAACTATCAATAGATCCACGGAAATAAGGTGCAAGATTATAAATCAAAACATAAAAGAGAGCTCCAGATAGTCCACCTAAAATATAGAGATTGGCTAGTTTTCTACTTCCCAAAAACTGATGTACCAGTTGTCCAAACCAATACAAAAAGAGCATATTAAAAAGGATATGAAAAATCCCTTCATGCATAAACATGTAAGACAAAATGGACCAGGGCTGAGTAATTAATTTGGGTAGCGATGCAGGCATCATGAATTTGGAGACCCCAGCTGAATAAAGATCACCAAAGCCCGTGATGGTAAGAATGACTCTTGAAACCAGTAAAACCATGAATACCAAAATATTAATGGCAATCAGCTTAAATAGGCTATTGTTGTCATGCCGGAAGGCATTTCGAAGATTTTCCCAAAAATTCCCGTACATAATTTAATAAAAGCTATTTCGATCTTTTTTCCAGAAGTAAACTAATATTCCACCTATTATTAATCCTCCAAGGTGGGCAAAATGGGCAACATTATCTGTTGGATTATTTACCAATACGTTATAAACCGTATAGAGTCCATAGAAAAGCACCAAATATTTTGCCTTTACTGGCATAGGGGGGAAGAGCAAGAAAAGCTGAGTATTAGGGAACAGCATCGCAAAGGCTATTAGAATACCAAATAAAGCGCCCGAGGCACCCACCATTGGGACATTTCCCTGAATTTCTAAAATTGCATCCAAAGTTTGGCTTGCTCTTCTAATTTTAACTTGGTCATTTGGATTTCTACTGTAATCATCCACGAAATCAAATATTGCACGATCAAAATAACCCCGGTTTTCCAAAACCAACTTATTGAAGGTATCAGGATCAGGATCCATTTGAAAAGCAGCAACCTTGTCTTGGAGCGAATTCATCTTGAAAGAAGAATAAGCCGAATAAAGAACACCAGAACCCACGCCACAAACCATCCAAAGTATAAGTAATTTTCTTGGCCCTAAAAACTGTTCCAACAGGGGGCCGAAAACCAAAAGACCGAACATATTGCTGAACAAGTGCCAAAAACCTGCATGCATAAACATATAGGTCAAAAACTGAAATGGTTTAAAATAGGGACTGTGTATATAATACAAAGCAAACCAGTCACTGAGTTGTGGAAATAAAAAACCTGAAACCAGGAAAAGAACCACATTAATCAGTAAAAGATTTTTAACTACTGGTGTAATATTTCTAAACATACTATTTTCCGAAGAAGGAGTGGATGTTGGATAAATCTAATTTTATGAATGTTTTGTTCCCTGAAAGCCCATAATTTGGATTTTTGCAAGCAAATAATTGCCCTACCAGTGTTTCCATTTCCTGTGAATTCAGTTTCTGACCTCTTTTTATAGCTGACTTTCGGGCCAATGATCTTGCCAAGTTTTCTCTGTTATCAAGAGAAAGTTCATTTTTGAAATTCTTGTACTGCTCAAGTAGACCTTCAAATAGTTCCTTCTCGCTTTTTGGTTGGATATCTGCAGGAACACCCTGAATGATCACAGTATCCTTGCCGAATTCAGCAACCATAAAGCCCAAACTATGTAATTCCGGTAAAATATCCATTACCAATGCAAAATCAGATGGGCTTAATTGTACTGTTGGTGGGAAAAGACATTGCTGAGATGGTCCTTGCGCAGCGTTTAGTTGTTTCACATAACGCTCATAAAGAATTCTTTCATGGGCAATTTGCTGATCCACAATCAACATTCCAGTGGACATTTGTGCCACAATATAGTTTAACTCAACCTGAAATGTGGTACCGGTAACTTCTTCTTCAGTATTCGTGGTCAAAAACTCCCTAGATTCCACTTGAGATGCTCTGCTCTGAAAAGTGATTACTTCTGTATTCTCTTGTCTTGGTTGATCAAAAGATTTTCTTTGAGGATCATTCCCTTCAAAAAGTTTTTCCCAACCCAAAGCGTTTGATTTTTTGAATTCCGGTGTGTTGTAGCTTTTATAACTATACTCTCTATCTACTTGATCCTTTTTTGTGGAATCCTTGGTCCAATTTTCTGTGAAATTTACATCAAATGAAAAGTCCAACGAGGGAACAACATGATGCGCACCAAGTGCTTGCTTAACTGCCGATCGTACCACCGCATAAACTGTCCTTTCATCATCAAATTTAATTTCAGTTTTAGTTGGATGGACATTAATATCGATGTGTGAAGGGTCTATTTCAAGAAAAAGCACATAAAAAGGGTGTTGATCAGATTGGATAAGACCTTCAAAGGCATTCGAAACAGCATGATTTAAATAACTGCTTTTTATGTATCTATTATTGACAAAGAAAAACTGTTCACCTCGTGTTTTCTTGGCATTTTCTGGCTTTCCTATATATCCTTTTACATTAATATGCGGAGTTAGTTCTTCACAAGGGATCAACTGTCCTTGATAGTTTTTTCCAAAAAGGCCGACGATCCTTTGACTAAGTTTTCCAGGATTTAGATTAAAAACCTCAAGATCTTGCTGGAACAGGGAAAATGAAATTTCTGGGTAAGAAAGAGCAACTCTCTGAAACTCATCCACCAAATGACGCATTTCAACTGGGTTGGATTTCAGAAAATTTCTTCTTGCAGGTACATTAAAAAACAAATTTTTCATTGAAACAGACGTTCCATTTTGGGCTGCAATTGGTTCCTGTTTTTTTATTTCTGAGCCTTCAATGTGAATCAAAGTACCCAAGTCAGAGTCTGCCTGTTTTGTCTTTAGTTCTACCTGTGCTACAGCTGCGATGGAAGCCAAAGCTTCCCCTCTAAATCCAAAGGTCCTGATTGAAAAAAGATCATTACTAGTTCTGATTTTCGAGGTTGCATGTCTTTCGAAGCTCATTCGGGCATCCGTTCCTGACATACCTTTCCCATTATCAATTACTTGAATCAGCTGTTTTCCGGCTTCTTTCACTATGACTTGAATCTGGGTAGCTCCTGAATCGACCGAATTTTCCAATAGTTCCTTTAATGCTGAAGCTGGTCTTTGGACTACTTCACCAGCTGCTATTTGGTTGGCAATAGCATCAGGCAAGAGCTGAATGATGTCACTCATTTTTTCTTTTTGGTTTAAGCCTGAAGAAAAAATAAATCCCCGCTACAATACCGGTGAAATATAAAATGTATTCAAAAATAACAGGCCCCAAATAGATGTATCCTCCCAGTCCTCCCAGTAAGATGAAAAATATAAAAGACCTGATCATCCCTGTGGAGGTTAATGGGTTTGAGGTTCTTTCTTTTATTCCCCTGTTTTGGGAAAAAGCTCCTCTGATTCCTGATTGATAAGAGAAATTTGAGTTACTTCCATCTTTTGGAATAACTCCTTCAGCTTCCATCTCTTTTTTGATTCGTGATGTTCTTTGTTCAATTTCCTCCTTTACCGGATCATAATATCTAGGTTTAATATCAAAACGCGAGGGACTAGCAGTTCGAAATATGGAGGGAAATTTCATGGCAATAAATGTTTAAAATGAAACTTTACATTTTTATAAAGGTTCATGATGGTATAAAGTTCTGGATCAAGAACCAGATATCAAATTTATAGCGTAATTAACCCTAAAATTCGATTATTCTTGCTTGATCTTTCCTATCTTCAAATTATCCTTAGTTCAAAGATTAAGATCAGTTAACGGCACATGAACAAAGGATCGGAATTTTATCTTACGAATTTTCCGGATGGCCGTTTTCACAAATTTATTTTAAAAGTTAAGGATTAAAAATTTTCACGGGAATGAGCATGAAGCTTTGGAGGGTTTTGACAGTAGGATTTATTGCTCTTTTATTCAGTTCTGGGAGATCTGATAAAATGGTGGCAGTTGAAGATCCGCTGATCAGCAAAGATCCTTTAGATCAGAAAAGTTGGGTAGATAGTGTTTTTAACTCACTCAGTTTTGAGGAACGACTTGGTCAGCTATTTATGGTAGCCGCATATTCCAACAAGGATCAAAAGCATGTTGATGAAATTGCCAATTTGGTTAAGAGCGAAAATCTAGGGGGATTAATATTTTTTCAAGGAGGACCTATTCGTCAGGCTCATTTAACAAACTATTATCAAGCTCAGGCCAAAACACCATTGTTTATCGCTATGGATGCGGAGTGGGGTATCAGTATGCGATTGGATTCAGTTCCTGATTTCCCAAAAGCAATGACCCTCGGTGCAGTCCAGGATTCCGAATTGATTTACGAAATGGGCTCACAGATGGCTGCTCAGTTCAAAGAACTTGGTATGCATATAAATTTTGCTCCGGTAGTAGATGTAAATTCCAATCCTGATAATCCGGTTATTGGATATAGAGCTTTCGGAGAGAATAAGCAACTAGTTGCTCAACGAGCAATAGCCTACATGAAGGGGCTTCAGGATCATGGGGTCATAGCCAATGCAAAGCATTTTCCAGGTCATGGGGATACAGAGGTTGACAGTCATTACGCATTGCCGGTAATAAAAAATCCTGAGCAAAGAATATGGGATGTGGATTTGTATCCATACCAAGAGCTTTTCAGGGAAAATCTGATGTCAGTAATGGTCGCTCATCTAAATATCCCAAGTTTGGACCCCACTACAAATATGGCTACCAGTTTGTCTAAAAAAGTAGTGACCGACTTGCTTCAAAATCAAATGAATTTTCAAGGTCTGATTTTTACAGACGCACTGAATATGAGAGGAGTTGCTAAAACAAATGCTCCGGGAGAAGTTGACTTGAAAGCATTACTTGCGGGAAATGACATCCTCTTGTATTCTCAGGATGTACCAAAAGCAAAGGCAATCATAAAACGGGCTGTTGAAGATGGAATGATAGAAGAGTCTGAAATTAATAGGCGAATAAAAAAAGTTTTAAAGGCAAAGTATTGGGCAGGGCTAAATGAATATAAACCTATAAATACGGAAGGTTTAGTTGAAAGATTGAATACTCCTAAAACAAGTGTTGTTACGGAGGAGCTTTATGCCGATGCTATTACTGTTGCCATCAATAAGGATGGATTACTTCCTTTTAAACAATTGGATTTAAAAAGCTTTGCAAGTTTGTCAATCGGAGATGACGGAGAGGAATTCCAGAGATATCTATCGAAATACACCAAATTTGAGCATTTCTCGATAAAAAAAGCAGCAGATCAAAGTACGCATTACAACACGATGAAGAAGTTGGAAGACTATGATGTGGTAGTTGTAGGCCTTATGGGCATTACCAATAGTCCAAGAAGGAAATTTGGGATAGCGTCTGCTGACATGGAATTATTAAAAAATCTAAGTAAAAGGCAAAAGGTAGTAGTTGTACTTTTTGGCAATGCGTACGCTTCCCAATATTTGGAAGGTTTAGATAACGTTGTTTTTGCTTATGAGAACAACAATATCACTCAAGAATTAGCCCCACAAATACTTTTTGGAGGAAGAGCTGCGAAAGGGATTTTACCGGTTTCTGTTAGCGATCAATTTATTCAAGGAGTGGGTGGTTTTCTTCCGGGAATGAGCAGGTTATCCTATGGTACTCCAGAAAGTGTTGGCTTGGATAGTAAAATTCTAGACAAAATAGATGAGGTGGCAGGTAAAGCTATAAGAATCCAAGCTACTCCAGGAGCCAATGTTTTAGTGGTCAAAAACGGGAAAGTCGTCTTTGAACGGTCCTATGGACAATTAGAATATAAGTCTAGTCCAAAGGTAACTTCAGAGACAGTCTATGACTTAGCTTCAATCACAAAAGTTTTGGCTACCACTCAGGCAGTGATGTTTTTGAGTAGCAGAGGCGATCTAGATATGAATAAAACGTTAGGAGATTATCTCCCAGAGCTCAGGGGGACGAACAAGGAAAATCTAGTTCTTAAAAATGTGATGATGCACGAATCTGGCTTGATCGCATTCATACCCTATTATGTAAAAACGGTTCAAAATGGAAGTTGGCGAGGAGATTTTTATAAACCGAGTCCTGAACCGGGTTTTACCAGACCGGTTTCCAATGATATGTATGGTAGAGATGATCTAAGGGATAGCATTTGGAATTGGACAGTTGAGTCCAAGTTATTACCAAAATCAGGTGGTAAGTATAAATATGTTTATTCTGATTTGACGATGTATTTCATGCAGGCAGTTGTTGAAAGAATCGTGAATCAACCTCTCAATGAATTTATGGATCAAAATTTTTATGAACCATTGGGACTTTATACACTTACATTTTTGCCTACAGAAAAAATCCCTATTGAAAATATAGCTCCCACAGAAGATGATGTGTCTTTTAGAAAACGGCAGGTCCAAGGATATGTGCATGATCCAGGAGCCGCCATGTATGGGGGAGTAGCTGGTCATGCTGGTCTGTTTGGTAAAGCAAATGATCTTGCTGTAATGATGCAATTAATGCTTAACAGAGGATATTATGGAGATGTTTCTTTAATGAAAGGGCAGACAATAGATGCTTTCACCCGCTTGCAGTCAAGTCAAAGTCGCCGGGGTTGGGGTTGGGATAAACCGGATCAAGAGCCTGGAAAAGGTGGTTCTGCGGGGGACTTGGCACCCAAAAGCTCATTTGGTCACACAGGTTTTACTGGTACATCCGTATGGGCAGACCCAGAAAACGATTTGATATATGTCTTTCTTTCAAACCGTGTCTATCCAGATGCGAATAATAAGAAACTCTTAAGAGAAGGAATCCGAACTGAAATCCATGATATTATTTACCAGGCAATGGGAAAAAGTAATCAGTAATCTGATATTTTTCTATTCCTATAACTTTTTGACCTCTTATAGAAGAACTCGATAAGAAAGCTTACCAAAGCGATAGTTAAGGCAATAAAAATCCCCCATTTATTGGATTGATATTGCTGCACCACAAGCGTAATTGATGCAATAATACAAAGTATGAATCCTGTTATGGGAACGATTTTATTCCCTTGAATCTGATCTGAGAGCTTGAATCCAGCATAATTAACCATTGCAAAAACAATCAAAAAACCAATACTTCCGGAAGTAGATATACTTTTTAAATCAAAGGCATTACACATAATCAGTGTCAATCCAGAGGTTATAATCAGGCCTACAGGCTGGTTCCATAGCTTGGAGGTTAATTCATGTGGCAACTCATCATCCTCTGCTATTTCATAGCTGACACGACTTCCCCCGTAAAGGGATGCATTAATTGCTGAGAATGTAGAGATCAATGCTGCCACGGTAATGATAGTAAATCCTAATTTCCCTAACATAGGCCTAGCGGCTTCTGCTAAAACATAGTCTTCAGCTTTTGCTATTTCTATGAAGGGTAAAGATCCAACGGTGACAATTGCAATTAAAAGGTATAAAAGGATGACAAAACTGATTGAAAAATAATAAGCTCGGGGAACATTTTTTTCAGGATGAACAATATCTGGAACTGAATTGGCAATTAACTCAAAACCTTCATAGGCCACAAAGATCACCATTCCTCCGCCCAAAATCTGAAGAGTATTTTCCCATTTATTTGGTGATAGTTGGGATAAGTTTTCATTACCGACTAAGCCATACAGGCCAATTCCCACAAAGCCAATCAGAATAATCAGTTTAATGACAACTGCAAATGATTCGATTTCTCCTACAATTTTAATGCTGTAGTAATTGATTGCTGTTGCCAGCAATATTACTGCGCTGGCGTAAATGTGAAAGTCAATTGTTTCATTTCCACTCAGGGAGTACAGATTGGGAGCATAAGAGCCAAAGGCGGAAGAATAAAGGGAAAGCATAATGATATAGCTGATCCAAAGCAAATTATTGATGCCTCCGCTAAAAACTGTCTTGCCAAAACTTTGATTAATAAATTTGACCGTACCACCTCGATCAGGGAATCCAAGTGATAATTTCACATAGCTATAGGAAGTAATCAAAGCCAGTGCTCCAGCCACTGAAAAAGCTATTGGCGTAGCTCCTTTTGCCAAAGAAACTGCTAATCCCAAAACAGCAAAAATTCCTCCTCCTACCATCCCACCTATTCCTATTGAAATAGCTTCTAATAATTTGATTTTTGGAGATAAATCTGTTTGGGATTGTTTCATAAACTCTTGCTTACTTCAGGTAAATGGATAAGAGGATTGTCTTTGAAAAATAAATAACAAGTCATACAAAGAATTTTAAAATTTAGAGATTTAGGATTTAATGGATGCTTTTTTAAGTTTTGACTGCATTTTTTTCAAAAAATAATCAACTTATAATTTGCTGTATTGTATTGGAATTCAAGCGTATCTAACGGGCTTAAACTTAAGATTTAGATTCTTTTTATTTTAAAAATATTTAATTTGAACAAAAATAGACCCAAATAGTGTTTAAAATCAGGTTTAAAACCGATACTATCTGAAATATGAAAATAGGCATCGTTTGCTATCCAACATTTGGAGGTAGTGGAGTAGTAGCTACGGAACTTGGAAAAGGTCTGGCTAAAATTGGTCATGAGATTCATTTCATAACCTACAGGCAACCAAGTCGCTTAGATTTTTTTAGCGAAAATCTTTACTACCATGAAGTTGATATAAAAAGTTATCCATTATTTGAGCATGCTCCTTATGAGTTGGCATTAGCAAGTAAAATGGTTTCTGTTGTCAAGTATGAAAAACTTGACTTATTGCATGTACATTATGCTATTCCTCATGCATCTGCAGCCTATATGGCAAAACAGATTTTAAAGGAACAAGGGATACAGATTCCTGTCGTGACTACATTACATGGGACAGACATTACATTAGTTGGCAAAGATCCTAGTTACGAGCCTGTAGTGACATTTAGTATTAATCAATCTGATGGGGTTACAGCTGTTTCTGAGGATTTAAAAAAAGAAACCTACGCCCATTTTGATATTAAAAGGGATATTCAGGTGATCCCTAACTTCATCGATTTAGAAAGATTTAAGAAGCAAAAGAAAGAACATTTTAAATTGGCCATATGTCCGAATGGGGAAAAGCTTCTGGTCCATACTTCTAACTTCAGGAAAGTAAAAAGAGTGGAAGACGTGATCCATGTTTTTTATGAAATCAGAAAAAAGATTCCAGCAAAATTATTGTTGGTTGGAGATGGTCCTGAGAGAGATAAAATGGAACGACTTTGTAGGGAATTGGGAACTTGTGACGATGTAAGATTCTTGGGAAAACTAGATGCCGTGGAGGAGGTTCTATCGGTTGCTGATTTATTTGTGATGCCATCAGAAAAAGAAAGTTTTGGTTTGGCTGCTTTGGAAGCTATGGCTTGTGAAGTTCCGATTCTTTCTTCTAAAGCAGGTGGTATCCCTGAATTAAATTTAGATGGAGTGACTGGATTTTGCTGCGAGGTAGGAGACGTAGAGGATATGAAAAATAAAGCCCTTTATATATTGAAGGATGAAAATTTACCTACTTTTAAGAAGAACGCATTGGCTAGGGCCTTAGAATTCGATATTTCAGCAATTTTACCTATGTATGTGGAGTATTATCAAAAGACAATTGAGTCTACTCTAATACGTATTTAGTAATTTATCATATTAAAATAACACTTTGAACCCGGTAATAACTCAAATAGCTTAACTTTGTAATCCAATAGAGGATTATACCTCAATGAATAAAGTAACTTTGATTTCAGCATCGTATGAAAAAGATTGGAAGACTAGATAAACCTGACAATTTTAATACCGCGCAGATGTTCACCAATCCAATTTTGGAGAGGTTGACAAGAACAAATATTTTGGTTCCTATTACCATGTTTCTCGTTTTTGCAGGTGTTTCGCTTTATTATGCAATAACGACGACTACCATTAGTATTGGATTAGGATTAGGAATTGCTGTGGTCGGTTATGTCGTATTTACTTTTGTTGAATATATGATGCATAAGTATTTTTTCCACATGGAGCCTACCAATCCTATTAAAGACAAATTGCAGTATACAGTTCATGGCGTTCACCATGACTACCCTAAAGACAAATACAGATTGGCGATGCCACCTTTTGTATCCGCAACTTATGCAGCGATATTTTATTTGGTATTTACCCTAATTATGGGAGATTATGCTCTTTATTTTCTACCTGGATTCTTGTTTGGATATGCTAGCTATTTAGGATTCCACTATTTGGTACATGCATTGGCTCCGCCAAAAAACTTCATGAAAGTTCTTTGGGTAAATCATGCAATTCACCATTACAAAGATCCGGATGTCGCATTTGGGGTAAGTACTCCACTTTGGGATATCCTGTTAGGGACTATGCCAAAGAAAAGCTAACAACTAAACCTCCTGATCGGAGGTTTTTTTATTACAATTTATGAAGACTGTTTCTATTATAGGATTGGGTTGGACTGGTTTGCCATTAGCTCATTATTTAAAAAAAGAGGGATGGGAAGTCTTTGGTAGTACTACCTCGGATCAAAAAAGAAAGGAAATAACATCAAGTGGAATTGATGCTGTTCAATTTAAGTTGAACCCACATCCTGAAGGTTTGGGTTTCCAAAAGTTATTTGATGCAGATTACCTAGTTATCAATATTCCACCAAAGTCCCGGGTTCAAAGTGCTGATTTTTACTTGGAGCAACTCAAATATCTTAAAACCATGATAAATCAATCTGGATCAAAAAAAGTTGTTTTTGTGTCAAGTACGGGGATTTATCCAAATGAAGGCATGAATTCAGCTTATTCTGAGGATTTCCCATTGACCAAAGAGAAGGTAGGAAACCCTACACTTTGGGAAGGGGAGCAAATGATGCTTAAAAATAAAGCCTATGAATTGAGTATCCTTAGATTTGGAGGATTGATGGGTGAAAGCCGAATTCCGGGCAAATATTTTTCAGGAAAAGAAAATGTGGTTGGCCATACCCGTGTCAACTATTTGCATCAGCAGGATGCTGTGGGATCCATCGCATTGATTCTTGAAAATGAGATTTGGGGAGAAATATTCAACGTGGTAGCACCAATCCACCCGTTGAGGAAAGAGATTTATGAAAAGAATAGTGAGGATATAGGAATCAAGCCACCTTTAAGCTACGTAAGCCCAGAAACAGGTCAGGATAGGCTTATAAGTTCAAATAAAATTTTAGATCGCGGCTTTAAATTTGAATATCCAGATCCTTTTCAATTTCCCTATAATCCATGAATTTCTGAGTATTTTATTTTTTAGATTCTTCTTGGTTCAGGGATTTTGAATGCCCTCAAAAAAAAGCGATATTCTTTCCTGAATTAGCTTTATCCCAAGACTATGAAGATTTTAAAGGCCCAGTTGTTCCTGATATTTTTAGGATTATTATCATGTACTCAGTCTTCTGAGAAAATAGATTATACAGACTGGTCACATTATGGAGGTCCTGCTGATGGTTCGAGGTATTCTTCTTTAAATCAGATAAATAAAGAAAACGTAAGTAAACTTGAGATAGCCTGGACCTACCATACCGGCGATGCGACAGAGCGTTCCCAGATTCAATGTCAGCCAATTGTCGTAAATGGGCTACTTTATGGAACAACTCCCAAATTGAATGTTTTCGCAGTGGATGCCGCCACGGGGGAAGAAGTTTGGCGTTTTGATCCCTTTCAGATCTTAGGAGGGGAGAATTCTTGGGCTGGTACAAATCGAGGAGTTACCTATTGGCAAGATGGGGAAGACAGGAGGATACTTTTTGGAGCGGGGAACTGGCTCATGGCATTGGATGCATTATCAGGCCAGCCAATTTCTTCATTTGGTGAAGGGGGAAAAGTTGACCTTCGAAAAGACTTGGACACAGAGCGAGAAGATTTTTTAATTGTGGCCAATGCTCCGGGGGTTATTTTCAAGGATAAGATTATCATTGGAATGAGACTATCCGAAGGATTGGATGCTGCACCGGGGCATATTCGTGCTTATAACGTAAAAACAGGAAAACGGGAGTGGATCTTTCATACAATTCCCCATGCTGGAGAATTTGGATATGAGACCTGGGATCCAGAATTTATTCAAAAAATTGGTGGAGCAAATAACTGGGCAGGAATGGTAGTGGATGATGAGAAAGAAATAGTGTTTGTTCCAACGGGTTCTGCGACGTACGATTTTTGGGGTGGGTATAGAGAGGGGGATAACCTATTTGCCAATTCATTAATTGCCCTAAATGTAAACACAGGAGAAAGAATTTGGCATTTTCAGGCAGTTCATCATGATGTTTGGGATAGGGATTTTCCAGCAAACCCTAACCTGATCCGTATCCAGAAAGATGGAAAATGGATCGAAGCTGTGGCACAGATTTCTAAACAAGGGATGACTTATGTTTTTGATAGAGAAACAGGGGAACCTGTATGGCCGATAGAAGAAATTGCAATGCCTCAAAGCGAACTTCCTGGAGAGAAAACTTCAGCTACTCAGCCCATTCCTACCTTGCCAGAGCCTTTTATGAATATGACTTTTCAGGATCATAACATTCTTAATTTAAAACCTGAGTGGGAAGCAGATATCAGAACTCAGCTTTCCAATGTCAAAATTGGTGAAACCTGGGCACCACCGAGTGCATCGAATGGGATAGTTTTATTTCCAGGAATGGATGGAGGTGGTGAATGGGGAGGAGCTGCATTTGATCCGACCAATCAGACACTCTACGTCAATGCAAATCAAATTCCTTGGCTGATCGAAATGACTCCCAATGCATCATTTGAAAATGTAGGCCAGTCAATTTATTCGACCTATTGTGGCAATTGTCATGGTTTGGAGCGAAAAGGCAATCCTCCAGCCATCCCATCACTTCTAGGAATAAAGGAAAAATATAAATCAGATTCCCTTGCGGAATTGCTTCGAAAAGGAAGGGGAGCCATGCCAGCCTTTGATCATATTTCGGAAGAAAACAGGAAGATTCTGGTAAATTTCCTATTGAATGAACAAGCTGACGCGGGAGATAAAAAAGAACTGGAGTCTACTCTTGCTCCCTTAAGTCCCCGTTACTATATGAATGGATATAAAAAACTGCTGACTAAAGAAGGCTTATATGGTTCTAATCCACCTTGGGGCTTACTTACTGCTATAGATATGAATACTGGGAAAAAGAAATGGCAGGTAACATTAGGTGAGATAGACTCATTAAGTGCTCAGGGGTTTGAGCCTACTGGAACAGAAAATTATGGTGGCCCTGTTGCCACTGCCGGAGGGGTTTTGTTCATTGCGGCGACCAAGGACGAAAAGATCAGAGCTTTTGACAAAGAAACTGGTGAGCTCTTGTGGGAAGCTGATCTTCCAGCTTCAGGACATGCTACTCCGGCCGTATACGAAAAGAATGGGAAGCAATATTTAGTAATTGCTTGCGGAGGGGGTAAAGGAACCAAAAGTTCTGATGCGTATGTCGCTTTTTCGTTACCGGATTGATTGTTATTAAATTCCCTCCAAAGTGAAAAAATTTGTAGATTGAAATAGGTAAAAAAAATTAGCCTTCTTGTTTATCATTATACTCAAAGCAATAATGCCATGATCAATCTCTCCGTTTTGCTGGAAGAAAGTGCCAGAAAGTATCCTTCTAAAGATGCTTTTATTTTTATGGACAAACACCTAAGTTTTGCACAGATCAATGGTGCAGCAAATCAAATAGCAAATGGCCTAAATGCTGCAGGAATTCAAAAAGGGGATCGAGTTGCCTTAAGTTGCCTGAATCTACCCTATTTCCCCATGGTATATTTTGGTATTTTGAAAGCAGGCGCTATAGTAGTTCCACTATCGGTACTGCTCAAGCATGATGAAATAGAATATCACCTTCAAAATTCCGGAGCCAAAGCATACTTCTGTTTTGAGGGAACCAAAGAGCTACCGATGGCAAAAGAAGGCTATGAAGGATTTCAAAAGGTCAGTGATTGTGAGTTTTTCTATGTTATCACAGCCCAAATGACAGATCCATCCCCAATCGAAGGCACTTCAACGCTAGGCAAGTTAATGGCCGGGCATTCTCCTGTTTACAATACAGTTCAGACTGGAGCAGATGATACGGCTCTCATTATTTATACTTCCGGGACAACAGGAAAACCAAAAGGTGCTGAGCTTTCCCATTCTAATTTGGCTTTAAATGCCATGCTTTCTGAAAAGATTATGGATTTGAAAAAAGAAGATACACAGCTTATAGTCTTGCCTCTCTTCCATATTTTTGCAATGACTGTGCTCATGAATGCAGGATTGTATGTGGGGGCAACTAGTGTTCTCCTACCAAGATTTGATGCATCTCAGGTTTTGGGGCTGATGGAAAAACACAAAGTCAGCATTTTTGCAGGAGTGCCGACCATGTATTGGGGGCTTTTAAATCATGAAAGTGAAGGGATTGACCTAGAAGGAATTGCCAAGAATCTTAAAACCTGTGTCTCAGGAGGCGCGGCCTTACCGGTGAACGTACTTGAAAATTTTGAGGCGAAATTTAAAGTTCCAATTTTTGAAGGTTACGGTATGTCCGAAGGCTCTCCTGTAGTGACTTTCAATCAAAAAGAATTCGGGAAGAAACCTGGTTCGGTTGGGGTACCGATCTGGGGAGTAGAGGTAAAAGTTGTTGATAAGGAAGGAAATGAAGTGCCTGTAGGAGAAAAGGGAGAGTTGATTTATCGAGGGCATAATGTGATGAAAGGGTATTATAATAACCCCGAGGCTACTGCCAAAACCTTAAAAGATGGATGGCTTTATTCAGGAGATGTTGCCATAAAAGATGAGGATGGGTTCTTTTACATCGTGGATAGAACCAAAGAGATGATCATCAGAAAGGGGTTGAATGTCTACCCCAGAGAGATCGAAGAAGTGATGATGAAGCATGAGGCAATTTCGATGGTGGCTGTAATCGGTGTACCGAATGAAGAATCCGGAGAAGAAATTAAAGCCTGTGTGGTTTTGAATAAAGGTTTTGAAATGGAAGAAGAAACTTTAAGGGCATGGACCAAAGAGCATATTGCTTCCTATAAGTATCCGAGAATTATTAAGTTTATGGAGGCCTTGCCAATGTCGGCTACAGGCAAAATCCTTAAGAAGGAACTGAGCTGATATTTCAAAAGAAGTCTTAAATGAAGCGATGCCAGGATTTATTTGACATCGCTTTTTTTTAGAATTCAATTCTATAACTCAGAATTGGGATCAAAGAGGATTGATAATAAGTAATGATTTCCTGATCCATTGGCTCATAATAGGTTCCATAGATATTTTGCCTATTTGTAGCATTCTGTAAATCTAGAGCCCAAGTTCGAGTGGACTTTTCTTTATTTCTTTTAAGGCTCACCCGAAGATCTGTTCTAAAGTATGCCGGGTTTTGATTTTCAAATGCATGTGTCTCATCCAGTACTGTTTCACCTGCAGCAATGGATTCATCCAAAAGGATGGAAGTTGTCCTTAATCCACCCCCATAAATTTCCCTGATATTCACTCCCAAGACTCGGTTTTTATTTAGCAGAAACTCTTTTCCTCCTGTAAATGTGACATTTAAGTTTCCGTTATAACGGGTATTTCTCCACACATTTTCCCGCGTTTTGTATAGAGAATTATATAGAGAAGTGGAAAGTAAGAAATACATGTTGTTATGCGTGAATTGTTCTAAAGTCAGTTCCACTCCATAATTTTTGCCCAGTCCCTCATTGATTAATGGATCTGTCGCAAATGACCATTGTTGGTTGATGATGGAGTAAGTTTCAGTGCCTCCTTCTTTGATTGGGATTTGAAAAAGATGCTGGTAATAAGCTTCTATTTTCATCCTCAAATAAGGATTCAACGAGCGGTCATATCCCAGCACAAAATGATGGGATTTACTCAAGTCTAAATTTCTATTTGGGAGGGGTATTTCACCTTCTGTATCTTTTTCGGCAAAGTAAGTCCCGAGCGGCTGAACCTGACTGTGCAAGCCATATCCCAAGCTCACCCGTTGTTTTTCATCGAGTTCGTAGGCTGCGCTAAACCTTGGTTCCAAAGAGTTGGAGTTGTTTAGCAAAAGCTGAAGATAATGCAAGCCAAAGTTCAGCGTTAGTTTTTCATTGGCTTTCAAATTCCATTGTGTGAAAGCCTGAATACTTTGGGTGTTTCCTTTAGAATTAATTTCAGTAATCATTTGATGCTGGTCTTCATCAAAATTGTTTTGATAGAGATTATAATAGAGCTGGTTGAGGTAAATACCACTTCTCAAGCTGGACCTTGCTGATAGTTTAGAATTAAGAACCGTACTGAGAGTGATTTTGGAATTATTGAATTTTTCGTCATATCTCTCCTCATCAATGTATTCATTATCCAACCTAGATCCCTTATCTCCAATTGTATTTCCGGATGCTAGAATCGTGGTCTGAAGGAAATTTGATTTGTTCAATGACAAAGCGTGCTTTATTCCTACCGCACCTGTATTGGAAAGGAATTGTGAGCTATATCTATCACCTTCACCTTGCCAATTGATAGAATCTAATTCAGCTTGGCTATTTTGATCACTTAAACCACCAAACCCGAACAAAGTAATACTACTCTTGGCACCAGTTGGAAGATAAATATTGAATGACAAATCTTGAAAATTGGTCACAAAATCACCTAAGGGAATCCCCAATTTTGAAAGTAATGAAAGTGTTGAATAACGGTAATTGACCAAATAAGAACCCTGGTAAATCGTAGCAATAGGACCCTCTGCTGCTAAATCAAGTCCTAATAAACCTGCTTGGAGTGTGAATTCCTGATTTTCATTATTCCCCTTTCTTAAACTTAGATCAAATACTCCGGATAAAGCATTGCCATACTCAGCGGAAAAAGCTCCCGTTAGAAAATCAGAATTTGCCAAAAGTTGCGAACTCAGAATTGAAATACCGCCTCCTGAAGTACCCGGATTGACAAAGTGATTTGGGTTGGGAATTTCAATGCCTTCCATTCTCCAGAGCAAGCCATTTGGGCTATTTCCTCGAATAGAAATATTGTTATTTCCATCATCCGTACTAACAACTCCTGAGAAGGATGCTGCCATCCGTGCTGGGTCATTTACTGCTGCTGCAAACTTTCTTGTTTCTTCCACAGAAAATGTTCTACCACTTACTAAAACCATATCATTTACCGTCCTGTCTTTATCTGTGGCTGTGACCACAAATTCCTGGATTTGTGTGATATCCTCTTCCAAGGCTATTTCCAGAACAATTTCTTTTCCAGAATTGACCAGAATATTTGGTAGCAATAAGTCCTTATAACCCACAAAACTAATTCTTAGAGATTGTTGACCAACCGGAACGTTTGTCAATCTAAACTCGCCTGATTCATCACTGATTACTCCTTGAATTGGATCGGTATTCAAAAGCATCACAGTGGCTCCAGGCATGGGTATTTGAGTGACCTGATCGAGTATTTTTCCCCTAACGGTTTGTGTCAAAACTTGCCCTTTCGAGGACATGGCAAACATGAAAAAGAAAAAACAAAGTGTGGTGTAGGATATAGTTTTCATCTTGTTTAGGATTTGTTTTGAGCATAGAATGCCAGCCTGAAGTCTTTTCAGGGATTTTCAAGTGTAAAAACTGAGTTGATTAGAAGAATCGGATACCTGCCCTAAAGCCCCACCAGAATTGGCTGGCTAAATCCTCATAGGCATAGCTTCTTTCAGAAAAGATCCTTGCACCATCTACGATAAATAAATCAGGATGATTGCTATAGGAGGTGTCATAGACACGGAAATTGATTGAAGGTCCAGCATATAAACCAACATTCTTAGCCGCCTTAAAGTCGAACCCTAAATAGAATCTATTGATTAGGTTCAATGCTTCCACATTTCCGTTGCTGAGTTGCTCAGAACTCACCTCCAGGTTAAGGAATGTTTTTTTGCCAAGCCTTGGAGAGGTACCTACACCATATCCAAATGCCCAAACGATATTATTGCTAATCTCTGGTCGAATTCCAGCTGAAAGTATGTTGTAAAAGCTTCTGGTTCCAGTACGAAAAGCGACATTTAATGGAAGAATCTCATCAACTCCAATTTCTAGGGTGTGGTATCCGCTTTTCACGATACTGATTAGGCCTATTGAGGCGCCAGAAACACTGTCAGCATAATTTAAAAGTCCTATCTGGGTTCCATTAACTTTTCTGGCAAAGTTGAGAATACCTGCAACTTGAGCTCCATTTACATCTTTTGGGGTAAAATTGAGAATCCCTGCTGCTTGGGTTCCTTTGACATCCTTTCCAGCAAAATTGGCTATTCCAGCTCCTTGGAAACCTGTTACCTCTTGTCCTGCAAAGTTTAAAATTCCGGCACCTTGAAATCCTTTTAGACTCTTACTGGTGAAATTGGTAATTCCTGCTAACTGCACTCCATCGACTGGGCCAGAAGTAAAGTTTACGATTCCAGCTCCTTGAACTCCTTGAATTGAATCAAGAGTTACATTGGCTAATCCCGCTAATTGTGCCCCATTAATTTTGCCTCCCACCTGATTGAAAAGTCCAGCCAATTGTACATGCTGAGCATCAAACCGATTGATGTTGAATAAGCCAGCAATTTCCAGCTTATTTGTTCCTGCAGAATATCCACCAAATAGATTGAATGAATAATCATTGATGTAATTTCCGGAATTGGCACCGTTTGTTCCTAAATAAGGAACAATTGAAAGCTGCAAATTTGTATGCTTGATTTCTTGATCTTGTTTGTTAACAGATGATTCTTGAGCAAATCCAAAAAGGGGATTGAATGCAAAGAGAAGGGCTGCTCCAAATAATTTATGTAACGTTTTCATAGCGTTGGTTTAGTTTTCATATCTATGACAGACGAAAACTTTTTTACCCCTATAATCCGATCAATTTTTTTGAAAACTTTTTAGAAAACGCGGATTCCAGCCCGGAATCCCCACCAAGATTGACTTTTGAAATTATTGGAATAGCTTTTTTCGGAAACTATTTTTGGACCTGACCCGGTGAAAAGTTCTGGGTGATTATTGAAAGAATTATCATAAACCCGAAGGTTAATACTAGGTCCGGCATAGATCCCGAAGTGCCTGGCAACCTGATAATCCAAGCCCAAAAAACCTCGATTAATCAAATTCAGCGCTTCAACATTGCCTTTGATCATTTGCTGGGAACTTAATTCTATATTCAGATATAATTTATTGGCCAACCTGGGCGAACTGCCGACTCCGTATCCAAATGCCCAGGTTATTGAACCCGTTTTTTCAGGTCGGATGCCTGCGAAAAGCATGTTGTAAAAACCTCGCGTTCCAGTTCGAAGAGAGAAGTTTAAAGGCAGCATTTCATCAGTGCCGATTTCCACCTTGTGATAACCTTTGCGGACAAAACTGATCAATCCAATCGGAACTCCAGAAATGCTATCAGAATAATTGATTAATCCCAGTTGCAGACCTTTGACATTTCTTGCGATATTCATCACCGTTGAGAGTTGGGCACCTTTAACATCCCGGTGTGTATAATTAATTACTCCAGCGAGTTGGGCGCCTTTTACAGTTGAGGTAGCGATATTTAATACACCTGCACCTTGAACTCCACTCACAGGACCAGTGGTAAAATTTGAAATTCCTGCTAGCTGTACTGCTTTCACCGAGTCAAGGTTGACATTGGCAAGACCTGACATCTGTAAACCACTGACAGTTCCCCCTGTTTGATTGAATAAGCCAGCGAGTTGTAATTTCCCCACATTCCCACGGTTGATATTAAAAAGTCCTCCAAGTTCGACTTTGTTTGTTCCTCCAGAAAATCCTCCCAGAATATTGATGGAAAAATCATTTCTTACGGAGCCGGAGATTTTCTTATTTGTACCGATAAAAGGTACCAGCGAGAGTTGGAATTTCCTGTTTATCGTATCCTGTACATTTTCCATATTGGTAAACCCTACTGAATTTTTGGTCCAAATCCAGAAATTTTTCATAGGCTCAGTCAGGCTTTGGACAATGGGCGAAGCGTTTTCTCCTTCAGATTTTAAAAATATCTTTTGAAATCGGGATTGCCTATTATCAATAAGTAAGGTATCCACATAATCCTTTTTGTTTATCACCAACTGAAAGTTTTCAGCTGCAGGGTTTTTCACTTGGAATTCAAAAAAACCAAACTCGTCTGTAGTGGAAGATTGTAGGGTAATCGGATTGTAAACGGTTGCATCTTTGATGCTTTCTCCGGATTGCTCGTCCACCACATAGCCACTGATGGTGATTTCTTTATCTGAAGGAGGAGCCGGTGTCAATATGAGATAAGCCCCTTTTTGTTTGTAATTGACTTCCCCTTCAAAAACCTCTTCCAGTACTTCTCTGCATGATTGCTCGGTAAATTCTCCAGATATGTTACGGCTTATATCCAATGCAGATGGACTGTAAGAGAAGACCCCACCAACTTCTTTGGAAAGTCTATTTAGAAACTGGTCTAGGGGTTCTTCTTGTGCACTAATGCTAACTCTTTTTTCCAAAAGAGAAATTTGCTGAGGATAGGAAGAAAAGTAAAAGCCAAGGCTTAAAAAAAAGGTTATAAGATACCGACAAAGGGATTTTTCCATTTGAAAAAATTAATAGCAAGATGTTCCTGAAAGAATTATTTCCTTTCCATTATTGGTTATTTCTAAGTTAAGGGTTTCCGAAATAATTGACAAAATGGTGTCCAAATCCTCATTTTCAAATTCTACCGTTAATCTACAGGCTTCAATATTTCCTTCCAGTAGGATAGAAGTCTGATAAACCTCACTTAACTGAGATACAACTGAAGCCAAATCTTGATTGAAATATGAAAATGATCGAGTTGAATAAGAAGCGACATTAGCCTCTGCTTCTTCTTTGTAAAAATTGCTTGAGGTTTTGTCATAAACACCTTTTTCTCCTGCCAATAGATGAATTCCTTCCATGGACTCCAAGTACATTCTGACTTCCCCTTCAACGACAGATACTTCGACAATCGGGCTTTCTGGATAAGCTTTTACATTAAATACTGTTCCGATATCTTCGATTAAAAGTTGATCAACTTGAACCTTCCAATTCACTTTTTTATCTGGGGGGATTGATACCAAAGATTCCCCGCTCAGTTTGATCAATCCTGTTTTCTTATGCTCATTGTATTCTATACTTACCTCAGTTTCTCTATTTAATGAAATTGTTGTTTGATCGGGTAGCGTTTGGGTTTCAACCTGATTTTCGCTCATATATTGAAACTCATCAGTTGTGTTGATTTGCTGATAGATTAGGAATGATACTGCACAAATCAGGATAAATCCGGCGGCAATTTTCCACAGAGGGAAGGAGATAATTTTTCCTCTAGGAGCATTTTTGATTTTTGGCTGGATTTTATTCCAAGCCAGATCCGGATCGAAATTTTTCCCGTTTCCCAGATTTGCTTTTTCAAAGATGAACACTTCATCATCCAACATTTTCTGGTTTTCTGGCGAAAGAGCGCACCAATCCTTCAGCTCTTTTTCTTCGGAAGGGCTAATTTCGCCGACGATGTATTTGGCGATGAGGCTATCGATATAAAATTCTTCCTTCTCGCTCATTTTTCCAAAATAATATGTAGCAGTAAAGCAATCAATGGGAGGTATTCTTGCAGCTGTGTTCGCATCAGCTTCAATGCTTTTCCCATTTGATTTTCCACTGTTTTGATTGATAAGTTTAATTGATCAGCAATTTCCTGATACTTGAGTTCTTCAAATCTACTCATGGTGAAAATCAACCTACATTGCTGTGGCAGAGATTGTATTGCAATCGCAATTTTTTCTTCCAATTCTCCTCTTAAAGTAGTCTGATCAGAAGCCTCAGAATGAACTTCTCCTTGCTGAGTCACCATGTCACCATAGTTTTTTTTCACCTTTCGATGCTTGATTTCATTGAGACATGCGTTTCGGATAATCTGATAGAGGTAAGACTTTACTGAACTTTGGATCTGGATGTTTGCTTTTTTTTCCCAAAGTTTTATAAAGCTGTTTTGAACGACTTCCTCGGCATCATCCGGATCTTCCAAGTAGGAATTCGCGTAGCGACATAAGGGCTGATAATATTCTTTAAATAACATCTCCAGTGCTTTTTCATCACCTGATTTGATCGACTGAAAAATCATTTGATCTTTTGATTGCATGGAGGCATGATTGCTGTTCCTGCAAGTTAAGGTTTTGAATGGTTTTTATAAATAGGACAACTCAGCCTAAAGAAACCCCTATCTGATACAGGAAATATTTTATTAATATGAAAAATTTTAATGTTTATCTAATTGGGATTAACCTAACCTCCAATTTTTGTTTTTGATCAGGAGATACTTCTGTTTCAAAACCAATCAAAATCAATCCGTCATTTTGTTCTTCTCCTTTTGCAGTTGGCTTTGCAGGATAAATTTGAATTAAACTGTTCTTTGGAGAGATAATTTCAAATTTTAGCCTTTTCTCATTTTTTGAAATGATTGCTTCATTTCCACTTAAAATCTCAATTGAATCATAAGTCATCATCGCCCAACGGATAGTTGAGGTTTCCAGGTTATTTTGAATCTTATCAATGATTCTTACCTCATCTTCATTTTTGATTATGGAGGAGCGGACTGCACTTTTCAATTGATTACTATAAACTTCCGAAATATCCAAAGTCGTGGATTTTAAATTCTTTTTATCCTTCACTTTCAATAGTTGAGCTTTGCCATGAATATTTTGGAGAGCACTGTCTACCACTAAGGTATTATGGGAATAATTCGTATATCTAAAAACAGACCATCGTTCACCGTCTTGCTTATTATCCCAAATATTTACCCCTTGAGATTCTAGCGCATTGTAATCGTTCATACCCAGATCAATTGCCCAGCGAATTCCTTTGGCATCCATGACAAAACTTCCAATATCCATGTGTCCATGACTTACCTCAGGTGAACCTGCTTTTGTCCCAAGATAGATAGCATCTCTATTCCAACTGGTTCTTTGAAAGCTTACTGGATTTTCTCCATTTCCATACCAGCTGAGTTGCTCAGGCGCTGAAACGTTTCTTTCACCTAATTCAGCAAGCCAAATCAAAATGAAAGGGAAAAATCGATTTGAGTTATTTTCGACATTAAGAAGTTCTTTTTGCTCCAAAAAATTCTCAAGCAAGGGCAGCTGATTGTACAATAAATCAGGTTGTTCTGTTTTGGATGCAAACCAATACATTCCTGCTGACATTACTTCATTTTGTCTGCTATCCGAATAATTGAAACTTCCCGTAGGGCCATGTGCATGCTGGAAATAGTTACCCGTTTTCATAAATCCCTCTGAAACTGGGAGGGGTTTTTCTGGATATTTTTTGGAATAGGCATCTAGGTAGAGAATATGAAAAGTAGTGCCATATTCCCAATAGGAAGTTCCTTCTGGATATGCACCATCTGGATTATATTGTGCTTCAGGAATCCTAATTTTATCCTTTGATCTTTCTAAAATCTGCTTGGCAATTTCCGGGTAAAATTCCTGAACAGCCCAAGCTCCGACTGCCATGGAAGAATGACAAACTTGATTCCAGTTATTAGTGGTTGTAATCCACCAATGATCTTCTGCCAAAGAGGGCTTCAATCCTTTTTCATAGATTGCTTTCCGAACTTTTGAGGCTGATTCTTCAGAAAGATCAGAATGAACCCAATCGTAACCTATCCCAAGCGCCATGGTCATCTCAGCCACGTCCAAAAAATGAGAAGGATTCCAGTCTTCAAAATCGGAGGCAGCCAATAGATACTTCTCAGTACCTTTGAGATATTTTTCATTACCTGTCAATTGGAATGCAAAAGCGAGGTAAGTAATTCGCTTGAGGTAGGTTCTGCTCACTCCTAAGAGCCTTCTTCCAGTCATTTCTCTTTGAGGAGGTGTTAATTGGATTATTTGATCTGCGACTTCCAGAAATGCCAGCTGGATATTTTTTAAAAAAAGATCCGAGGACTTCGAGGATTTGTCTAAAAATATGGTGGGTTTTGTCTTTTGGGCGAAAGCAGGAAGCCAAAATGTAAAACTGAGGAAAAATAAAAAAATAAGGACTCCCTGAGACTTTTTCATAAGCGTAATTTCTTTTTGGGATTAGAACATTGACCTAAAATATACTTTGTTTAGCGCCTTCCCAAATGAATTAAATGGATAATGAGTATTTTGTTTGTCGAATAGATTCCTTTGGGTAGAATATTCCAAAGTTTCCTAAAATGCCTCTTAAATTGAAATTAGAAATAAGCTATCCTGATTTTATGCAAACAGATAAATTCTTCTTAAACCTTTCATTCCTACTTTTTCTAATGGCGATGGTTTCTTGTCAATCAGATAAGAGCAAAGAATTGAAAGATATGCAAGCGCATTATCTTGAAAACCGAGCCCCTTTGCACCCTAACCATTACTTAGAACTTCCCTTAGGTAGCATCAAACCCTCGGGCTGGCTAGAGAAACAGTTACAAAATATGGCAAGTGGTATGACCGGGAACTTGGATTTGATCTATCCCGAAGTAGTTGGAGATAGAAATGGTTGGCTTGGAGGTGATGGAGATGGTTGGGAGCGTGGTCCTTATTGGATTGATGGTTTAGTTCCATTGGCCTATATTCTGGATGATGAAAACTTAAAGGAAAAAGCTCAAAAATGGATTGAGTGGACGTTGACTCATCAGGAAGAAAGTGGGTATATAGGTCCCATTCCATTTGAAGAAGAACCTGACCCCGAAGCTGGAATCCAAAAAGGTCCAAGAAAGGATTGGTGGCCGAAAATGGTGATGTTAAAAGTCTTGCAACAATATTATCAGGCAACGAATGATGACCGTGTAATTGATGTATTGACTAATTATTTTCACTATCAGTTGGAGCAATTGCCAACTCATCCATTAGATGAACTTTCTTTTTGGGCAAATAGAAGGGCTGGGGATAATTTGGCGGTAGTTTACTGGCTATATAACCTTACTGCTGATCCCAAACTCATAGAATTGGGAGAGTTAATCCAAAAGCAAACATTCCCCTGGGAAGCGGTATTTACCAATTCTCCCAATGGTCAGGAATTTGCGGATACCTGGCATTACAACAAAGGTAAAAGGTATCCATTTGATCAGGATGAGATTTCAAGTTTAAACTTAGCTCAAGTTCCGGGATTGCACACCGTAAATGTTGCCCAGGGCTTGAAACAGCCCATTATTTATTTTCAGAAGTCAGGAGATGTCAATGCTTTGGCTTCGGTAAAAAACGCTTTGAAAATGCTACGGGAATATCATGGGCAACCTCAAGGGATGTATGGTGGAGACGAACCGCTACATGGAAATAATCCCGTTCAGGGGATTGAATTCTGTTCGATTTCTGAAGAGATGTTTTCTTTAGAATCTATATTAAAAATAACCGGAGATGCCAGTTATGCGGATCTTTTGGAAAAGATCACTTTTAATGCTCTTCCGACCCAAGCATCGGATGATTTCACAAGTAGGCAATATTTTCAGGCTGCCAATCAAGTTAAATTATCGGATGATATGGATTATTCTTACGAAACTCAAAATCATGGAGGGACGGATTTTGTTTTTGGGGAGCTGACAGGATATCCATGCTGTACAACGAACATGCACCAATCATGGCCTAAATTTGTTCAAAACCTCTTCTATGCAACTCCAGATGGAGGCGTTGCAGCTTTATTGTATGCCCCAAGTTCCGTGGAATTATTGGTTGGAAGCGGGGAGAAATTACAAATTAAAGAAACCACAGGATATCCTTTTAGAGAGACAGTACAGTTTGATTTAAGTCTGTCTCAAGAATCCACATTTCCATTTCATGTAAGAATTCCAGATTGGGCAGTGAATCCCATAATGAAAATTAATGGTCAAGCCATAGCGTTTAAAAATGAAAATGGCATTGCTAAGATTGAAAGAACCTGGAAAGATGGGGATCAGATTATCCTCACATTAGGAATGAAGGTTGAAGCCAGTACATGGTACCAAGGAATGGCCGCAATAGAAAGAGGGCCTTTGGTATACAGCCTTAAAATTGAGAGCGAAACCAAAACGAAAAATAGAAATGATCGATTCCGTGAATTTCTGGAAGTCTTTCCTACTAGCCCTTGGAATTTTGGGATAGAAGCTTCTATACTTTCAGATCTTGAAAATTCGGTTCTTGTCCAAGAAAACCCCTGGGATGGGGATTATCCTTGGAATTTGGAAAACGCCCCTATTCAGTTGTCATTAGTAGGAAATAGAATACCTGCATGGAAAAATTTAATTGAAATTCCCGCTGGCTTAAAAATTTCCGATTCATATCCTGAGGAGAAATTAGTATTGGTTCCCTATGGTTGTACTACGTTAAGAATTACTGAATTTCCAGTGATTGCTAAAAATGAATAATGATGATGAGAATCAGTGCTTTTTTAAACTTTGGCCATTCCTATAAATACCTTGTTTTTTAAGGCTATTTACATTTATATTCTGCCTTAAATTGAATTTTCTATGCTAAAAAAGCTACTCACTACCGTCTTTTTACTTTCCTTAAGTTTTCTTGCTTTTTCCCAAGACCTAACGGCACTTTTAAATAGTTACAAATTTCGAAATGTAGGTCCCCTAAGAGGAGGCCGTGTGACAGCCGTAGCAGGTGTTGCTTCTAAACCTTCACTTTTTTATATGGGTGCCACAGGAGGAGGCGTTTGGAAAACCGATGATTATGGAATTACATGGGAGAATATTTCTGATGGTTATTTTTCAACTCCTTCCATTGGCGCGATTTCCGTTTATCAAAAACAACCCGAGATCATCTATGTAGGAACTGGTTCGGATGGTCTCAGATCGAATGTGATCACCGGGAAAGGGGTCTATAAGTCAACTGATGAGGGAAAGACTTGGGAATTTATTGGATTAAAAGAAACGGGACAGATTGGCTCTGTGGAAATTCATCCCGAGAACCCAGATGTAGTTTATGTTGCAGCAATTGGAAATGCTTTTGGAAAAAATGAAGAAAGAGGTGTCTTTAAAACCATAGATGGTGGCAAAACTTGGGATAAAGTTTTTTATCATTCTGATAGTGTTGGGGTCTCGGATTTAGAACTTGCTCCGGATGACCCGAATACGATTTATGCAGGTGCCTGGCGAGGAGAAAGAAAGCCTTGGACAATCACTTCTGGTTCTTCAGAAGGAGGAGTTTATAAATCAACAGATGGAGGGGAAACATGGAACAAACTTACTAATGGCTTACCTACCGGCTTAACTGGAAAGATAGATTTTGCAGTCTCCGCAGCTGACCCTGAGGTTGTTTATGCAAATATTGAAGCGTCTGACGATCAAGGAGGATTATACAGGTCTGCGGATCGGGGAGAAAACTGGGAGTTTGTTTCTGATAATGCTAACTTGACTAATAGACCTTTTTACTATACAAACATTTACGCAAATCCAAAGGATGCGAATACAGTTTACAACAACTCACTTCGTTTCCTTCGATCTTTTGATGGTGGTAAAACCTGGAAATCAATTTCAACCCCACATGGAGATAATCACGATATCTGGATCAATCCCAATGACACAACTGTCTGGATTCAGGCGAATGATGGTGGAGCCAATATTACTCTAAATTCAGGTAAAAGCTGGTCCACTCAATTTAATCAGCCAACAGCAGAACTTTACACCGTGGAGGTTGATGATCAATATCCATATTGGCTTTATGCTGGGCAGCAAGATAATTATAGTGCGATTGCTGTTCCAAGTATGCCACCGTTGAGTGTTCAGTCTGGAAGTAATGCTTACATCATTAATGTGGGAGGCTGTGAAACAGGACCTGCCGTCCCAAAGCCAGGAAATCCAAATATTGTCTATTCTAATTGCAAAGGAAGGTTTGGAGTGTTTGACAAGACCTCTGGTCAAGAGCTGCAATATTATGTTGGCGCTTCAAACATCTACGGGCACAATCCAAAAGATTTGAAGTTTCGATTTCAACGAGTGGCTCCAATCCATTTGTCCCTACATAATCCAGATGTGATTTACCACACTTCCCAATATGTTCATAAGACCACTGATGATGGTAAAACATGGGAAATAATTTCTCCCGACCTAACTGCTTTTGATCCAGAAAGGCAAGTAGTTCCGGGATCTCCAATTACAAGGGATGTTACTGGAGAAGAATATTACAGTACGATTTATGCAATTAGGGAATCTCCAATTCAAGAAGGTTTGATTTGGGTTGGTGCAAATGACGGTCCCGTTCATGTTACAAAAGATGGTGGTAAAACCTGGGAAAACGTCACTCCAACTATGCCAGAAGGTGGAAGAGTTGATGCTGTGGAGCCATCTCCCCATGATCCAGCAAAAGCATATGTTTCTGTTTTACGATATCTTTTGGGAGATGATAAACCATATATCTATAAGACTGAGGATTATGGTCAGACTTGGACTTTGTTAACATCGGGATCAAACGGTATTCCAGAAGATTACCCAACGCTGGTGATGAGGGAAGATCCGGTAAAAGAGGGAATTCTTTATGCCGGAACCCAATTTGGATTGTTTATTTCCATGAACGATGGGGAAACCTGGACTGCCTTTGAAAGTAATCTTCCAGTAACTCCTATCACTGATATTAAAATTCATCAGGATGATTTAGTGATGTCCACCATGGGCAGAGGTTTCTGGATTTTGGATAATTTGATCAGCTTGAGAGGGATTACTTCGATTGGAAGTCAAAAAGTAGTTTTATTTGATACAAAACCTGCGATTAGAAATTTCCTGTCTGCTAGAAGTGAAACAAATGGTCCTGAATACCCTAGAGCAGCTGCCAATTTAGATTTTTATCTATCAGAAAAACAGGAAGACCTTCGATTAGAGATCGTTAATGAGAAGGGACAAGTAGTGCATACCTACGTTGCGGATGGGCTAAAAGAACCCGAAGTCGATACCACCAGAAATATGTCAACTGAATTTTCAGAAGCTCCAGCCTCTAAAGGATTACCAAATAAAGCAGGAATGAACCATTTTAATTGGAATTTGAGACATAAGGGTGGTTGGGATAAAGATCCGAAAAAAGCATATACAGGAAATGGTCCTTTGGTATCTACCGGAACTTACAAAGCTAGACTTATAGCAGGTGATGAGGTATTGGAAAAGGAGTTTAACGTTGTTCTTGATCCAAGAGTAAAATTGGTTTCTGATGCTGATGTAGCTGAGCAAGAAGAATTAGCACTTCAGATCCAGGCATTTCGAGATGAAGTAGATCAGTTGATCGCACAAATTGAGAAAGAACAAAAAGATTTGAAACTATCCCTTGAAAAGGAGAGTCCAGCTAAAAATATTGCCGTGAGGAAAAGTCAGCTGGATTCAATTTACTATAAGTTGGAAACGCCTGAGGGTACCTATATGCAGCCAATGTTGAAAGACCAGGCCAGGTATTTAGGATCAATGTTGGGGCGGGCAGATCAAAAGCCCGGGCAAGACGCTTACGAGCGATTTGAAGAATTAAAGCAAAAATTCAACGAAATAAAGTCTCAATTTGAGGGTATGAAATAAGTTCATCCCGTTTACTCTACTTGTTCTTTGATCCAGCTTAGAATTTCTTCCATAGCTTTTGGAGAAAAAGTTTGTTCAATTGAAGCATACTCGCTTACCAAGCCAGTTTTACTTTCCTGAAAGAGATGATTTAAACCAAGAAGTTCCTTTGTTGTAATATTTTCATTTCCACCTCTTTCTAAGGCATTTTTTATAGCCTCTAAATTCTTCTTAGCTGGTACCTGAAGGTCCATGGTTCCATTGATCGCTAAGACCGGGCAATTTACCTTTTCCAATGCAGGCGCAGGGTCATATTGAATGAAGAATTTCATCCACGGACTTGTCATTTGATTGACCTGTGCATTTACAAAGTCAGATTCTGTCATTCCATTTGGAATTTGATTTTTTGGTAGGCTTCGAAAAGTTTCGATCATGAGATCAGATAAATCTCTCTCAGGATTCTTGGAGTTTTTAACGATATTAAAAGCATTTTTACTGATTATATCATTAGCATCAAGTTGATTGTCGTTCATTCCGGATGCTTCTCCCAAGAGTCTTTGTTGAAGTAAAAGTAATTGATCCCCGGGGATTCCTGTGCCTGCCATTAATACGACAAAAGCTATTTCTTCTGATTTGTTTGCTACCATTGGAGCAATAATTCCTCCTTCACTGTGACCTACCAACCCTATTTTAGTCTGATCTATTTCCGATCTGGTTTTTAAATATTGGACTGCTGCCTCTGCATCTGTTGCTAAGTCAGCACTGGTCGCAGCACTAAAGTTTCCGGTAGATTCTCCCGTCCCTCGATCGTCATATCTTAATACTGCTATACGATTCCGAGTTAAGTAGTCCGATAAAACCAAAAAAGGTTTATGCCCCATCAATTCTTCGTCTCTATTTTGTGGACCACTTCCACTTATTAAAATCACTGCCGCAAAATTATTTCCTTCTTTAGGTAAAGTTAGGGTACCTGCTAGGGTGACTTCTGCATTTTTGTTTTCAAAGTAAACGTCTTCTGAAAGGTAAGGGTAGGGTTTTTTGGGTTCTTGGGGACGTTTTAACTCCTCTTTTTCCAAGGCATTTTTAGAAAGTGCCATGGGGAAAGACTGTCCTGCTTGAGTGAAAACACCTACAATTTTATCTTCTGACTCTAATGTCCCTTCGTATTCAATTCTGGCATTGGTAATCGAGATTTTTAATCTGTTATTCTCAAAGCTCGTAGAAGTAACTGGTATACCAAAGGCACCTTGATCCGGACTGTCCATTTTGGAACTAAAACCAGTATCCGTCTTTTCGATGTGGAATACCAATCTTAACTGGGCTCCCTGAACTTTCAAAATCCCGTTCCAATCCCCTGTAATTTCCTGAGCTTGGATTGAAACAGAAATCAAGAATATTAAAAATAGAGGTAAAATAGTTTTCATAGAGATGATTAATTTTTCGACTTCTGTTTTAATAATTCCAATCTTAGCTAAGTTATCAGCTTTCTACCGAAATTTTAAATTTAGACAGGGGATTGGTTTTGATTTTTTGAATTATTAGATATAAGAGAATAATAGGCTATAATAGTCTGATTTTTAAGAAAATAAAGGAAAATAATTTAAAAACTTGAAGGAAATTAAAAATTGTAATTTCACTGTGTAAAGAAGAAAATAACTTGGTGATACCTTTTAAGCAATTTGAAATATGGAATAGCTGGCCTAAGACTAAAAGATTCTATGGTTTGAATGTATTTGGCTAAATCAAACTTAATCTGAATCTTAGGGTTAAATCAGTGTATATAAACCCAAGTAGCGAATTATATGAATTTTAAGGAAAGTGAAAATCAGCGAATGATTGCTGATATGATCCGGGATTTTGGAGCCAAAGAAATAACTCCATTCCGGAAAGAGTGGGATGATAATCAATTTTTTCCCAAAGAGTTTTTCAAAAAACTTGGAGAACTGGGACTGATGGGAGTTTTAGTTCCCACTGAGTTTGGAGGTTCAGGCTTTGGTTACGATGAGTATGTAACAGCGATTGTTGAACTGTCAAAATTAGACCCATCTATTGGACTCTCCATGGCAGCACACAACTCGCTATGTACCGGACATATCATGATGTTTGGGAGTGAGGAGCAAAAGAAAAAGTATTTACCTAAGCTAGCTACTTGTGAAATGTTGGGAGCTTGGGGATTAACGGAGCCAAATACAGGTTCGGATGCTGGGAATATGCGTACAGTTGCTGTGAAAGATGGAGATTATTGGGTCATTAATGGAGCAAAAAATTTCATAACTCATGGTGTTTCAGGTGATGTTGCGGTGGTTATCGCAAGAACAGGTGAAGTTGGGGATTCCCACGGAATGACAGCTTTTATCGTTGAAAGAGGCACAAAAGGGTTTTCAGGAGGAAGAAAGGAAGATAAGTTAGGAATGCGTGCCTCAGAAACTGCGGAGATGATTTTTGAAGATTGTAGAGTTCATGAATCACAGATATTGGGCAAAATAGGCGAGGGCTTTATCCAGTCTATGAAGATTTTAGATGGAGGTAGAATTTCAATTGCTGCTTTGTCTCTTGGAATAGCTGAAGGAGCCTTAGAAGCATCGATTCAATATTCAAAAGAAAGAGAACAGTTCGGGAAGTCTATCAGTAAATTTCAGGGAATCTCCTTTAAATTGGCAGATATGGCAACACAGGTTGAGGCAGCCAAATTATTGATTATGAAAGCCGCAGACCTTAAGAATAGAGGTGAAAAAGTGACCTTAGCTTCGGCACAAGCTAAATATTATGCTTCTGAAGTATGCGTATCTGTATCAAATGAAGCTGTTCAGATTTTCGGAGGTTATGGGTTTACAAAGGACTATCCGGTTGAGAAATATTATCGTGACTCCAAGCTTTGTACCATAGGTGAAGGTACTTCTGAAATTCAGAAAATGGTGATAGCACGAGAAGTTTTGAAGTAGTAAAGTTATTTCAGGACGGGACAAATTTGAATTATAAAAAGCCTGAGATTTGATAAAATCTCAGGCTTTTTAGTATTGTAATAATTTTATGATCCTGCAATCAAATACAGGCCTGCTGCAATAGCCCCTCCTGCAATAGGCCCCAAAATTGGAACCCATGCATAGCCCCAGTCTGAACTTCCTTTTCCTTTAATCGGTAAGATTGAGTGCATCAATCTCGGACCAAAATCACGGGCAGGGTTGATTGCATAGCCTGTCGTTCCACCTAAAGCCAGGCCTATGACCCAAACCAAAAAGGCAACAGGAATGGCTCCGAGAGATCCCATTCCAATGGGTGTCTGATTTGTATCTTCAATTTTCACTCCCGCATTGTAGAGGATAACGATAATCAATACAAATGTGCCAACGAGTTCCGAAAAGAAGTTTAATGGGAGATTTCTTATTGCGGGGGAAGTACCAAAAGGGGCGGCTTTAAGATCGGCATCATCTGAGGCATCATAATGATCTTTATAAAATAGCCAGGCAATTCCAACTCCTATCATGGCACCTAAAACTTCCGCACCGATATATCCTGGAACCATTGCCCAATCAAATTTTCCTGCAATGGCTAAACCAATTGTAACTGCTGGATTTAAATGGGCTCCGCTATAAGGTCCTGCGACAACTACCCCAACGAAAACTGCCAGTGCCCAAGCTGTACTGATTTCCATGATTCCACCACCATGTCCCTTTGTTTGTGGTAGTAACATGTTTGCTACCACACCAGATCCTAATAAAAGAAGTAATCCAGTTCCTATTATTTCTGCGATGTATGGATTCATTATTCTACCCAGTTTTTTGATCTTTCGACTGCTTTATGCCAAAAATGTAGCATTTTTTCACGTTTTTCTGCATCCATTTTTGGATGAAAATTTCGATCTGATTCCCAAAGGGATTGAATCTCCTCCTGACTTTTCCAAAACCCTACTGCAAGTCCTGCTAAAAATGCAGCTCCGATTGCAGTTGTTTCAATGATTTTTGGTCGTTTAATTTCGCAGCCTAATAAATCAGCCTGGAATTGCATCAAAAAGTTATTTGCTGTCGCTCCCCCATCCACTCGAAGTTCTTTCGTGGGTTTACCTGAATCTTTTTCCATCGCTTTTAGTACATCGTGGACTTGGTAAGCAATGGCTTCCAAAGCTGCTCTAGTCATGTGAGCGATAGTTGTTCCTCTGGAAATACCAAAAAATGCTCCTCTTGCATTTTGATCCCAATGAGGGGCACCTAGTCCGGTAAGTGCTGGTACAAAGTAGACGCCGTCATTGTCATCTAAGCTTGTGGCGAGTTTTTCTGAGTCTTTTGCATGACCAAAAAGTGAAATGCCATCACGAAGCCATTGAATTGCTGCTCCGCCAATGAAGACAGATCCTTCTAACGCATAATTTATCTCATCTCCAATCTTCCATGCGACGGTAGTTAGAAGTTTGTTTTCTGACTTTACAGCTTCAGTCCCAGTATTCATCACCAAAAAACAACCAGTGCCGTAAGTGGTTTTAGCCATCCCAGGTTTGGTGCAAAGCTGGCCAAACAAGGCTGCTTGTTGGTCCCCTGCAATACCTGCGATTGGAATTTTTACGCGTAAGACGTCACCTGCAGTTTCGCAATAAACTTCACTACATGATTTTACTTCTGGAAGTAATGAAATGGGTATGTCAAAAAGATCTAAAAGTTCTTGATCCCATTCCTGGGAGTGGATGTTGTAGATCATGGTTCTACTGGCATTCGTAATGTCAGTTACATGTGTTTTTCCGGCAGTAAGATTCCAAATCAACCAAGAGTCTACCGTTCCAAATGCCAATTCTCCTGCATCTGCTTTTTTTCTTGCACCTTCGACATTTTCGAGAATCCACCGGATTTTAGTTGCCGAAAAATAAGCGTCTATAATCAATCCGGTTTTTTCCGCAATCATTTCCGAGTGACCTTGCTCCTTGAGTTGATTACAATAGTTTGCTGTCCTTCTATCCTGCCAGACGATAGCATTATAAATGGGTTTACCTGTTTTTCTATCCCAAATGATTGTGGTCTCTCTTTGATTGGTTATACCTATTCCAGCAATTTGGTCAGCTCTAATCCCATTTTTGATCAGAGATTCTACCATTACGGTAGATTGGCTAGTCCAGATTTCAGCTGGATCATGTTCTACCCATCCTGAATTAGGGAAATGCTGTTTAAAATCTTTTTGGGCAATGGAAACAATTTGCCCTTTTTTGTCAAAAATAATGGCTCTGGAACTAGTGGTACCCTGATCCAGTGCCATCAGGTAAGGTTTTTCTTGGGTCATTTTAGGTTATTTTTTAATCAAATACTTCTGAGCAGTTTTCTGAAAATCAGCCAACTCCTTTGAGATCCATTCTTCATTTTTTCGAAGTTCAGTGGCCATGAGTTGCGCAACTTTCGGTGCTGTATCTATGGCTGCTTGAGCATCAAGGATCAAAATACGAATTCTTCTTGATAGGACATCTTCAACTTTTACTGCCATTTCATTTCTTACTGCCCAAATTACTTCAGCGGCAATATTTGGGAATTCAGGGTGAAGTTTTTCTGCCCATTCCTGGTTCTCTTTTCCTATGGCTTTGATTGCATTGGCGTCATCGCCATATATTCTCCAATGTCCTTCCGGAAGGTTTTCAGTGAATCCATGGATTTTCATATCAAGCGATTTGCTAGGAGCAGGTTTTTTTCCGGTGATTTGCAGGAAATAATCCACTGTGTCTTCTCCCATTTTTCTAAACGTAGTCCATTTTCCGCCTGTTAAAGTAACCAACGAGCTATCAGAAACGATAACTTTATGAGATCTTGAAATTTCTTTTGTTTTTGTGCTTCCTTCCTTCGGCCTTGCAAGAGGTCTCAGTCCAGCAAAAACAGCTTTGACATCTTCTCGAGTTGGTTTTTTGGCCAAGTAACCGCCCGCAGTTTCCAAAACGAAATCTATTTCCTTCTGTAATGCCTCAGGCTCAAGTTTCGCTTTTTCACGGAGTGTATCTGTAGTTCCAACCACCAATTTTCCATGCCATGGAACAGCGAAAAGAACTCTGCCATCACGGGTTTTTGGAATCATAAGTGCATCTGAACCTCCTAAGAATTTAAGGTCCATTACAAGATGTATTCCTTGGCTTGGTTGGATCATTCTAGCTGCTTCAGGATTATCCATTTGAAGAATTTTATCAGCAAAAACACCAGTGGCATTGACGACCATTTTAGCCTTTAGCTCATATTTTTTTCCAGATAAAACATCTTGAACTTTTAAACCGGATATTTTTCCGGATTCGTTCTTTTCAAGACTACTAACTTTGGTGTAGTTAAGAATGCAGGCTCCTGCTTCATCCGCAGTCTGTGCAATGTCCAAAGCCAAACGTGCATCATCAAACTGCCCATCGTGATAAACAACTCCTCCCATCAAACCTTTTTGAAGGACAGCAGGAAGTCTTTTGATTGTTTCCTTTTTAGAAATGAATTTGGATTTACCTAAACTCAACCTTCCAGACATCCAATCATACAATTTGAGACCGACGCTATATTGGATTCGATCAAACCAGGTGTAGATTGGAATAATAAAAGGCTGGTCATGCGCAAGGTGAGGGGCATTTTTAAGCAACTTTCCTCTTTCTTTCAATGCTTCTAAAACAAGCATGACATCTCCTTGAGCCAGATAGCGAACACCACCATGGACGAGTTTGGTACTCCTGCTTGATGTGCCTTTGGCAAAATCAGCTCTCTCCAATAAAATAACCGACAGACCTCTGGAGATTGCATCCAATGCTACCCCTAAGCCCGAAGATCCTCCACCGATGACTGCAATATCCCAGACTTTTTTGGAGTCTTTTAGTTGGCTTATGTTTTCTTCTCTATTCATTTCTTTCTAAAACGTCTTAAAACTACTACAAAAAGAAACTAAAAGAAATAAAAAGAAAGTAAAATTTAAACTGTTTTCTATTCTTTCCTATAGTTTTGATTAATTTTAGATCAGAAAAGAAAGTCTATGACAATAGCAGAAAGACATAAGTATATCTTAGATGAACTGAATCGAGCAGGATTTGTGTCGGTTTCAGATCTTGCAAAGAATATGGAGGTGACTATGGTTACGATCCGAAAAGATCTTAAGGTACTGGAAGATAAGGGTTTATTATATAGATCTCATGGCAGTGCTACTCAGGTTTCACCTTATGTGTCTGATAGATCTGTTAGTATCAAAAAATTAGAACAAGTAGAAGAAAAGAACAAAATCGCTGAGAAAGCACTTGAGTATTTGGAAGATAATGAGGCGATATTAATTGGCTCAGGAACAACAGTGGTTGCTTTTGCTCAGGCGATTCCGAGAAATAAGCCACTGACAGTATTGACTGCAGCAATGAATGTGACCTTGGCTTTAATTGATTCCTCTGAAATTGAATTGGTACAGTTAGGTGGAGTGGTCAGAAAAAGTAGCAGTTCGGCAGTTGGTCATTATGCTGAGGAAATGTTAAAGAATTTTGCCTGCAGTAAACTTTTTTTGAGTGTAGATGGAATTAGCTTGGAGCATGGATTGACTACTTCTAATATGATGGAAGCACATTTGAATGCGCAGATGATCCGAAACGTCCAAAAAACAATTGTGCTGGCTGATTCTAAGAAATTTGGTAAAAAAGGATTTGGAAAAATCTGCGAACTGGAGGATGTGGATGTGATCATCACGGACACCAAAATTCCAGATTTATTTTTCCAAAAATTAGAAGAAAAAGGGATCGAAGTGGTATTGGTTTAGAAATCCTTATATGTTTTGGTTTCCACAGAAGTCCCGTTTTTATCAATGGTCACGACGTAGATAAAATTGTATTGAGAATCATCCAAGTCTTGGTATTTCTCTCCATCTCCCACAAAATAATTAGCTATTTGGCCGACCGTGTTGCTATGACCTACTACTAGGACATTCCCATCTACGGATTTCAATTTTTCGACCAATTCGTCATTATTTCTAGGGTCATAAACTTCTATTTCGACGCCAGATTGATCAGCGGTTGGTTTTGCTGTTTGTTTGGTTCTTCGGTAATCAGTACTATAAATATGCTTTATGTCTTTATCTGAGAGGATTTGGGAAAGTTTCGTTGCACGAATCACACCTACTTGTGCCAGTTCTGGGTCATTTCCTTCCAACTGTTTTTCTGCATGACGGACGATATAGATGGTCTTGGATTTTGGCTCAGAAGAGCAGGATGCCAAGAATGCTAATACAGCGAAAAGTAGAAGTAGATTTTTCATGATTTTTAGAAATGTCTATCAATATTAAGGAAAAGCAATAAAAAAATAACCTTTAGCAATCTATGATTTAAGCTAAAGGTTATAAAATCGAGTGGATTTAATCTGTTATCCCGAGAAGGAATTATCCAAATGCTGGTCTTTGGTTTTGATAGTTTCAAACTCTAAAAATTGCTCCCAAAATTCTTCTTCCGGTACAGCCGCTCTTAAATAAAGCTTTTCTTTTTTCACAGGATGAACGAAAACCAGATTGAAAGCATGTAGGTTGATGCTTGCATCAGGATTTGGTTTTGCGAAGCCATATTTGATATCTCCCCTGATCGGACAGCCCATTGATGCGAGTTGGACACGGATTTGGTGAGGTCTGCCGGAAACTGGGCGAACTTCAAGAAGCCAATGGTCATTCATGAAGCCCAAAGTCTTGTAGTTAAGTTCTGCTTTTTGGGATCCTGGCACTTCTCGGTCATGTGCTGTAACGAAGTTTTTCTGCTCGTCTTTTGTGAGCCAATGTGTCAACTTACCTTGTTCTTCACGAGGCTTTCTTTTGACAATGGCCCAATATACTTTATGGATATCTCGCTTGCGGAATAGCTCCATCATGCGCTCAAGTCCTTTGGAAGTTCTCGCAAATGCCACCAAACCGCTTACTGGTCGGTCCAGTCTGTGGATAGGATGAAGAAAAACAGCTCCCGGTTTATCATATTTTTTGGCAATGTAATCTTTAAGGTAATCCGTCAAAGTCTTATCGCCTGTCTTATCTCCCTGCACAAGTACTCCAGCAGCTTTATTGACAATCAAAAGGTGGTTGTCCTCATAGACAACGGTGAATGGTTTCTTTTTCATAATCAGTGACAAAGATAAAGGTTTCCCAGTTCTTAGCTGAGCTTTTCCAAAATATCCTTTACGATGGTCTCAGCATGAACGATGCTGTTTTCAATAAAGAATTCCCGCGTATTCAGACCCCCACAAACAACTCCTGCCAAATAAACTCCCGGAACGTTTGATTCCTGATTTAACTCGTCGTAGCAGGGTTGTTTTTTTTCGTCTTGGCTCATTTCCACACCCAATTGATCGAGCAAGGCAAAATTCGGTTTGTATCCAGTCATCGCCAATACAAAATCATTTTCAATGGTCACCTCACCATCTGGAGTGTTGATCACAACTTCATGCTCTCTGATTTCTTTGATTCTGGATTTTGTGAAAGCTTTGATTGATCCTTCTTTGATGCGGTTCATGATGTCCGGGCGAACCCAATATTTCACATTTTGGTCGACCTCATCTTCCAAAAGCACCATGCTGACATCTGCTCCCTTTCTCCAGGTTTCCAAAGCTGCGTCAACAGCAGAATTCGCTCCACCTACTACCAATACTTTTTGGCCGATATAAGGCCAGGGTTCTTTATAATAGTGTTGAACTTTTGGCAAGTCTTCACCGGGTACGTTCATTAGATTTGGTAAATCGTAAAAGCCGGTTGCCAGGATAATTTTTTTGGTTTGGTAAATACCTTTTGAGGTTTTGACTTCGAAAATCTCACCTTTTTTAGTCAAGGTTTCTACACCTTCGTAAAGCTTTACGTTCAGCCTAAAATGGAGGAATACCCTTCTGTAATATTCCAAAGCTTCTGTGCGGGTAGGCTTATTACCAATAGACATAAAAGGAATATTTGCCATCTCCAACCTATCGGAAGTGGAAAAAAATGTCATGTTGATGGGATAGTTGAAAATGGAATTAGTCAAAGCTCCTTTTTCAAGAATCACATAATCAAGATCCGCTTTTTGAGCTTCAACACCGCAAGCAAGACCAATTGGCCCGCCGCCTACGATCAAGACATCATATATTTTCTGGGTCATCAATTTCTAGGTTTGAGCAATAAAACGAATAAGTTTCATCGGTGAATTTACTGTAATCAGGTTGAAAACTTCGCTCTTTCATCCATACTTTTCCACTTTTATCCAAAGTCAAAGCAGTAGAAGATACTGTTCCGTAATTATCTCCCAATCGGATAAATTGAGCAGAAAGTCCAATTTCCATTTCTTCCGGAACTCCCGTGTCTGGAAGTTGGTCGATAGAATAGGTTTTCTTGGAAATGAGTGTATCTAACAACGAGTCAACAGTAAAATGTTCCGAGGTCTGTTGGTTCAATTCGGATTTTGCCAATTCAACTTTTGGCCAAGGGTCATTTAATAGTCCGTTACTAAGCCCATGAATTCCCGGTGCTACTTCCATGATGCCTTTTCCAAAATTACTGGAATAGAATAGTTTTTCTCCGTCGGAGACAAGCAGGTTAAATCCATCGTATTGATCTTGATAAGCTTCTACAGAAGCCAGATATTCTTTGGGAGCTACTGTAGTTTCCAAAAAATCCTGCACCAATTTTCCCCTGCTGATTTGAGCTTTCCGAGGATTATTAAAATCCCGGTAGTTTGTCAGCAAAGCCCATCTTCCATTTGGGTGAAAACCCATCCAGGTTCCACCACTTTTCAGATCTTTTCCGCCAAAAAATCCAGATTCCCATAAATGAATTTTTGCGGAGGGCCGATCGAAAAACTCATCTCGATTAGCTCGAATAATCAGTGGATATTGCGGATGGTTTTTCCAGGAAATAGCTACTAGACACATTTTTAAATGTAAAAAAAAGGCCGGAATTTCCGGCCCATTCGGTGATTATCCAACTATTGATTCTTCGAGTAACGGGTAGTCTGTATACCCTTTTTCACCAGGGGTATAAAAAGTATTCTGATCCCATTCTGCTAATTGCGCATTGTTTTCAAAACGAACAGGTAAATCAGGGTTTGAGATATACAGCTTTCCAAAAGCTACAGCATCTGCCAGCCCTTCTTCGATGATTTTATTTCCTTTTTCCTGATCAAATTGATTGTTGATGACCAATGTGCCTTTATAGATAGGTCGATATCTTTTGGCAATATGTGACTCTAAATATGGATTATCTGAAACATCAGTAAATGGCTCTGATAAGTGTAGATATGCTAAGTCGTACTCATTTAACTTGTTAATGATGTAATCAAAAGTTGGGATAGTTTCTTCATCAGCTTTCATTCCAAAAACACCATTCAGCGATGGATTCAATCGCACACCGATTTTATTTTCAGGCATTACTTCCTTGATTGCATTGATCACTTCAAAAAGGATTTTAGCTCTGTTTTCAATGCTTCCGCCATATTCGTCAGTTCGGACATTACTTGTTCCGTTGAAAAACTGGTGTAGTAAATATCCATTGGAAGAGTGGATCTCAATTCCGTCAAAACCTGCTTCCATTGCATTTTTTGCTCCGTTTTTGAAATCTTCGATAGTCTGCTTGATCTCTTCAAGGCTCATCGCTTTAGGAGTGACAGTTTCCTTAAAGCCTTCTGGAGTATAAGATTTTACATTTGGATTGATTGCCGAAGGTGCTAAAGGCAAATCACCATTATGGAAGTCAGGATGTGAAATTCTACCTACATGCCAGAGCTGAATGAAAATATGTCCATTTTCTTCATGAACAGCTTTAGTTACTTCTTTCCAGCCCTCTATTTGTTCTTGCGAATAGATTCCAGGTGTATTAATGTATCCTACACCTCTTTTAGAAATCTGGGATCCTTCGGTAATAATCAGACCAGAAGAGGCTCTTTGTTTATAGTATTCTGCGTGAATTTCGAATGGTTTATTTTCTGGATTTGCTGCTCTAGACCTAGTCATTGGAGCCATCCAGACTCGATTGGATAAATTAAGATTTCCGACCGTGATTGGTTTTAATAGTGCTTGATTCTTACTCATTGTATTTAGTTGGTTTTTATTAAAAATTATATGTGTATACAACTAATGTCTGAGCAGGAAAGTTCATTGTTGTGTTAGATACTTGAAATCCTCTTCTAGAATTATTTATGAAGGGTTTTTCCATTGATATCTAGTGATTTAACACTTTTTAATACGATTATTTTCGTAGATATTTTGATATTACGATTGTCTTCGTATAACTTTGTACGAAAGATGTCGTATAACAAAGTCATGAGCAAACCTACAGAAGCTGAATTAGAGATTTTATCCCTGCTTTGGGAAAAGAAAGAAGCCAGTGTGAGACAGATTCACGAGGAGATTTCCAAAACCAAAGAAACCGGATATACCACCACGCTGAAAATCATGCAGATTATGCATTCGAAAAGGATGGTGACCAGAGACGAAAAAAGTAGAACGCATATCTATAAACCTGCCACAAATCAAGGAGAAACTCAGAAGTCTTTGATTAAAAATCTGATGACAACTGCTTTTGGCGGTTCTGCGAAAAAGCTGGTGATGCAGGCACTTGGCCAAGAGAATCCTTCCAAGGAAGAATTGAATGAAATAAGAGAATTTTTAGACCAACTAGAACAAAAATCCTGATGACAATTATTAACGATTTGATACCAGATGATCTTTTGTATGCCCTGGGATGGACATTGGTTCATTCTATTTGGCAGCTTGTAGTTATCGGGGTAGCACTCTGGATAATGCTGAAGTTATTTGCTAAAAGAAGTCCTTCTTTTAAATATGGAATTGCACTTGGTGCACTTGGACTTTCATTTATAATAGCTGCCGGGACGTTCATCTACCAGCTTATTGGGCAGGCTCCATCCTCCCTTTTTGATAAGGTGGTTTTTGACGCCATGCTCTTAGATCAGGCAGATCAAACATCTACTACATCTATTGAATCTTTTGTTCCTTTTTTAATTCATTGGATAGAGGTTCAGCTCCCGATTTTGGTGAATTTTTGGTTTGTAGGAGCTATATTATTTATGTTCCGCCTTTTCAATAGTCTTTCTGAAATCCGATTGTTAAGAAAGTCTTCAAAATTGAACTTGGACTCCCACCTAAATGAAATGATGTCTAGAGTAGGGAAAAGGCTGTGCATCAATAAAAGCGTGCAATTAAGGATCACTGAATTTGGGCAATCACCCATCACTTTTGGATTTCTTAAACCAATCGTTCTTATACCTGCAGGATTAATATTTCAGCTTTCACCTGCTCAATTGGAAGCCATTATAGCGCACGAATTAGCACATGTAAAGAGAAATGATTACCTAGCTAACCTCGTCCAGTCTAGCTTGGAAGTGGTTTTCTTCTATCATCCTTGTTTTTGGTGGATGAGTCAGACTGTTAAAGAATTGCGTGAAAATGCATCAGATGATCTTGCAGTAACTGCCGGAGTTTCTGCCAAAGAATTGGCTTATGGACTTGCTGAGGTTTTAAACTTTGCGAAGCAAAATCCACCTGAGTTGGCGCTTGCAGCTGGTAAAAAAAGAAATCCAACCCTACAAAGAATCAAAAGAATCATGGGCTACCCAGCTCAGACATATCCTCAGAACCCTATAATTTCTATCCCAATGTTAATCACTTTAATACTTAGCGCTGGCTTGATGGCAAGTGCACAGCAGGATGCTCCTGCAAAAACCGAAAAAATTCAGCCGATCAATCAGACAGAAGTTGCTTCTGTGATTGCTCCAAAGGCAATTAAAATTCTCAATGAATCTTTGGATACCATGCCTGAAAAGGGTGAAAAAATCATTATCACAGATGGCAATCCAGTCTGGGTGAATGATAATAATGAAGTAATCGAGTTGAATGACCGGAAAGAATACCGTATCCAGATCAAAGGGGATACAATCATCCGGGAAGGAGATACGGTGATTATGAAAGGAAACAAGAAAGGAACTTTCGTTTATAAACATAATGGAAAGACCATTTACCTTGAAGATATGCCTGAATTGGAGTTGGCTCCGATGCCCGAATTCCCTGGAGAAGCGATGGCTCCGTTAATGGATTTTGAATTGGGAATGGCTCCGGAGATGGATTTTGAAATGGCTCCAATGCCTGACTTTGAATTTGAAATGGCGCCAATGCCACCAATGGAGTTTGAGATGGCACCAATGCCTCCCATGGAATTTGAAGGAATGGAAGGATTCTGGGACTTTGGGGCTGATTGGAAGGAGATGCATCAAGACACAGTGGGAATGACCAAGGCCGAGAAGGAAAAGTGGAAGAAAGATATGGAGTTAAGAGCTGAAGAAATGGAGAGAAAAGCAGCTGAATGGGAGAAAACCATGAAGCCGAAAATGAAAGAATTCGAAGAGAAAATGAAGGCTTGGGAAAAAGAAAATGAGCCTAGAATGAAGGAGTATGAGCTGAAATTGAAAGAGTGGGAGAAAGCCAATGAGCCTAAGATGAAGGAGTTTGAGAAGAAGATGGAAGAGTGGCAAAAAGCCTACGAGCCAAAGATGAAAGAATTTGAAAAGCAGATGCAGGAATGGCAAAAATCAAATGAGCCCAGATTAAAGGAATTTGAAGCAAAGATGAAGGCATGGGAGAAGGAGATGCAGCCAAAAATGGAAGAATATCAACGAAAGATGGAAATATGGCAAAAAGAGAACGCAGCCAAAATCCAGGAATTTCAAAATAGAATTCAAGAAGAAATTAAGAATAAAAACGATAACAACTAGTTAACCGTTCTAAGTAAGATAAATGCCTGAAAAGGTAATTGTGTGTTGATGCTTCAAAAAAAGCCTGTTTAATGAACAGGTTTTTTTGTTTTAGATTGGTCCTGGCGTTTAAAAAATTCAAACAAGAATTCTATGTTTGATCTTTTATATGTTTATGATGCAAAATTCAAAACGATCCCTTCTCTTTATATTCATTACAATCTTGGTAGATGTAATTGGACTTGGCGTGATTATTCCTGTCGTGCCTAGCCTAATTGAAGAATTAACTGGGGAAGGTTTGAGTAAAGCTTCTCAATATGGAGGTTGGCTTTTGTTTTCATTTGCTGCGATGCAATTCATATTTTCTCCAATTATGGGAGGGCTTTCTGACCGTTATGGAAGGCGCCCTGTTCTGCTACTTTCACTTCTTGGATTAGGGATAGATTATGTGTTTCATGCATTAGCCCCTACACTTTTTTGGCTGTTTGTCGGGAGATTAGTAGCAGGTATTTTTGGAGCTAGTTTTACTACTGCTACTGCTTATATCGCTGATATTAGCACACCGGAAAAGCGATCTCAAAATTTTGGTTTAATCGGAGCAGCATTTGGTCTTGGATTTATTATAGGACCCGTTATTGGAGGAATTGCCGGAGCAGAATTTGGCCCAAGGGCTCCATTTTTGGTAGCTGCCGCACTTTCTTTGTTGAATGTGATGTATGGATATTTCGTCCTTCCTGAATCCCTTGAAAGATCAGAAAGAAGGACTTTTGAATGGAGAAGAGCAAATCCTATTGGATCCTTGATGCACTTAAGAAAATACCCGGTAATATCTGGCCTCGTGGTCTCTTTGGTTTTGATTTATATTGCTGGTCATGCCGTTCAAAGCAATTGGGCATATTATACCATGTTTAAATTCAATTGGGATGAAGCAATGGTGGGCTATTCTCTGGGTGTGGTAGGTTTATTAGTGGCTCTGGTCCAAGGAGGATTGATTCGGATAGCAATCCCAAAACTGGGACAAGCCAATTCGGTATATGTAGGGATAGGATTGAATGCAATAGGACTTTTTTGTTTTGGAGCTGCTTCTGTAAGTTGGATGATGTTTGTTTTTTTAATACCCTATTGTCTGGGAGGAATTTCTGGACCGGCCTTACAGGGTATTATTTCAAGCCAAGTCCCTTCTAATCAGCAGGGTGAATTACAAGGGGCATTGACTAGTTTAGTTAGTTTGACTTCCATCATCGGACCGTTAATGATGAATTCAATATTTGCTTATTTTAGTACAGATCAAGCTCCTTTTTATTTGCCAGGAGCATCTTTTTATCTAGCGGCTTTGCTTATGGTGATCAGCCTCTTTTTCGCATATCGGGTACTTTCAACTCGGTTTTTGAAAGCTGTTTAGTGGAGAATTTCTTTCAACTATATATTTAGAAAAAATCTAAGAGTTGATTTATGAATTTTAGGCTGTCAAAAAAAATGGGAAAATGCACCACTTTTTCGGAGGTTGAATTCGCAAGTAAATGATAAATTGGATTATTCTGAAAAAAAAACCCTCTAAACTGGCTAAAATCAAGACTTTTTGAAATTTATAAAGACCTGTTAATCATTTGAATACCCTTAAAAAAATCCTCGAAATATTTAGATAAATATTGGGTTGGACCAAAGTTTTGGCTACTTTTAAGATAAAGTGGGAAAAAGTGGGGCAAAGTGGTAGAATGTGTATATCATTTTATTACTTTTGTCTTTACCACATTTATTAGATATAACAAAGCGATGTTTAACAGCCATTACGATTGTAAGCTAGATCCGAAAGGTCGTCTGGCGCTGCCGGCAAAAATTAAGGCAGCGATTCCAGAGGCTAATGGGACTACTTTGATGCTTCGAATGGCCGAGGATCATTGCCTTGCTTTATATCCCATGGTTGAGTACAGGAAGTTGGAGAATCAGATAAAATCTCTGAACATCAATAATCCTGAACAACGTGCATTGCAACGTGCCTTTTTCAATACAGTAGTCGATGTGGAGTTGGACAGCGCTGGAAGGCTATTGATACCAAAGACATTTCAAGCTTATTCAGGACTTGAAAAAGAAGTGGTTGTCGCCGGAAACGGGACAAGAATAGAAATATGGAATCCAGAAAATCATGCCAAGAATGTCATCCCTGATCCGGCTGACTTATCGGCATTGATGGAAAAATACCTCTCCTAAATCATGACAGAGTCTGTTTACCATATTCCAGTGATGCTAGCTCAATGCACTGAAGGCTTGGCTATTGATCCTAATGGAATTTATGTCGATGTCACATTTGGAGGAGGCGGACATTCCAGGGAAATATTGAAGCATCTGGACAAAGGGCATCTATATGGATTTGATCAGGATGTGGATGCTGTCGCGAATGTCCCTGCGAGTGAAAACTTTACTTTCGTCCAGGCAAATTTTAGGGATTTGAAGAGATATCTCCGGCTTCATGGGGTGAGAAAGGTAGATGGAATATTGGCAGATCTAGGAATTTCTTCTCACCAGATTGATGAACCAGGTAGGGGGTTTTCCACCCGATTTAGCGGCGAGCTGGATATGAGGATGAATCAATCTTCAGACCTATCTGCCAAAGAAGTTTTGAATACTTATGAAGAGACGAGACTTCATAAGATTTTCGGCATTTATGGGGAAGTTAAAAATGCCAAAACTTTGGCGCAAGCCATTGTAGCAGAGCGGGCTTCCAAACCTTTTGAAACGACGGAAGGCTTTACTGCTTTTCTGAAGAAATATGCTCCTAGGGGCAAAGACTTTAAATATTATGCACAGGTCTTTCAGGCCTTGAGAATCGAAGTAAATGATGAAATGGGTGCTTTGGAAGAAATGTTACTTGATTCCATAGATCTTCTGAAACCCGAAGGTAGGCTGGTAGTAATGAGCTATCATAGTCTTGAGGACCGATTGGTCAAGAACCTGATCCAAAAAGGGAAATTTCAGGGTGAAGTAGAAAAGGATTTTTATGGGAATCTGATAAGGCCTCTTGAACCGGTAAGCCGTGGGATAGTGGTAGCCGATGAAGAGGAAATAGCGAGAAATCCGAGAGCAAGAAGTGCCAAGCTGAGAATTGCTAAAAAGACAGGAAAATGAGTGAAAACACATTTAAGAAGCGGTTAAAAAAAGGGAATACTCCCAAAAGTGGGAATGGGAAAAGGAAAACCATTTTCACCTGGATAGAAGAAAAACTAAATGTGACTGGTTTGCTGGGAGAAGGAGTCCCAGTTCAACTCGTTCCGCCGGTAGGCTTCATGGTTTTTTTAGCACTCATCTATATATGGAGTAATCACCGTGCCGAAAATATGGTGAGGAAAATTGAGAAAGCTCAGCAGGAAGTAGAAGATCTAAGAGCGGATGTAACAACCCTAGAGGCTGAATACATGCTAAGTAGTATGCAATCAGAAGTTGCTAAGCGAGTTGCCTCACAAGATATAGAAGAATTAAATCAGCCACCGATAAAAATAGAAATTGATAAGTGAATATAAAGCGATCCATATTGCTCCGAGTAAGGGTGGTTTTCATCCTCGTTGCGCTGGTTGCGGCAGCAATACCCTATCGTATTGCTCAGTTGCAATTGGATGAAGGAGATAAATGGAGGGAAAAAGCTGAGACTATCAATTTTCAATATAGAGAAGTTGCAGCCACAAGGGGGAATGTTTATGCGGGTGATGGAAGTCTCTTGGCTACTAGTCTTCCATTTTATAGAGTCGCTATCGATCCCACTATAGTTAAGGATGATCGTTTCAAGGGAAAAATTGATTCCCTCTCCGGGAAGCTTTCTGCTTTTTATAAAGATAAATCTGCCAAGGCATATAAAAGGATGATCACAGATGCCCGAAAGGACAATAAGCGATACTTGGTGCTAAACAGAAGGCAGATTGGATACCAAGATATGCAGCAAATGTCAAAGTGGCCGATTTTCAGAGGAGGCAGATTAGGTGGAGGCGTATTATTCGAGAAAGTAGAGAAACGATATAGACCTTTTAATTCTCTGGCAAGTAGAACAGTTGGCTTTTTGAATGAAGATAATTACGGTGCTGGAATAGAGTATTCATTCAATGAATATTTAAAAGGAAAAGACGGAAAAGCCTTGTTTCAAAGATTGGCGGGGGGAAGCTGGAAACCTGTGTTTGATGCTGAGGATGTAAAACCAGAAAATGGTTTTGATGTGATTACTACACTGGATGTTAATATTCAGGATGTTGCTGAAACGGCATTATTGAAACAATTAAAAGATCGGGATGCTGAGTTTGGATCTGTAATCGTCATGGAAGTTAAAACAGGGCAAATCAAAGCCATAGCAAATCTTCAAAAAAATAAGAGTGGTAATGGCTATGGGGAGAATTACAATTTTGCCATAGGGGATCAAGGGAATACCGAGCCCGGGTCTACTTTCAAACTTCTTTCCATGCTGGCTCTTCTCGAGGAGAATAAAATAAGTTTGAATGACAAAGTGGAGACTGGAAACGGTACCCATAAATTCTATGACCGCACTATGAGAGATGCCAAGTATGGAGGCTATGGGACATTAACAGTTCGTGAAGCTTTTGAGAAATCATCGAATGTCGGTATTTCAAAATTGGTAGATGAGCACTTTGGCTCTAGTCCTTCCAAATTTATGGCATATGTGGATCAGGCCGGTTTAAAAGAACCAGTTGGCTTCCAGTTGGTGGGAGAAGGAAAACCATATTTTAAAAAACCAGGAGACAAAAATTGGTATGGAACATCCTTGCCATGGATTTCTATTGGCTATGAAATCAAATTAAACCCGCTACACACACTTGCTTTATATAATGCTGTGGCGAATGGGGGAACCATGGTCAAGCCAATTATTGTAAAAGCAATCGCGAAGGGTAGTACCATTCAAGAGCGGTATGAAACTGAAATTATCCGAAAGCAAATAGCATCTGATAAAACCATTAAGTCACTGCAAGAGCTTTTAGAAGGCGTTGTCGTAAGAGGAACAGCAAGAAATATTGCAAATGCTGATTACAAAATCGCTGGAAAAACAGGCACTGCCCAAAAGCTAATTGACGGGAAATATACCCAAAAGTATTACACGAGTTTCGCAGGATATTTCCCAGCTGACAACCCCAAATATTCCATGATTGTGGTGATAGATAGTCCAAAAGGTTTTGCAGCCTATGGTGGTGATGTCTCAGCGCCGGTTTTCAAAGAAATAGCAGACAGAATTTATGCTTTGGATATAGAGTTGAATCCATCCAATCAGAGTCAGATTTTCCAAGCAGAAAATTCCAATCCAAAGACACCATTAATCAAGGCAGGAAGAGGCGGCGAGCTAAATGAGATTTTTGATGAGTTAGGTGTAAAAACCAGTCCAGCAAATGCAGAGGAATGGGTAAGAACCATCTCGACAGGAGATGATATCCAATGGCAAAACAATGAAATGGATAAACCTTTGGTTCCCGACGTGTCAGGATTACCACTGAAAGACGCCTTATATATTCTAGAAAACAAAGGGCTAAAAGTCAATTATTCAGGAAAGGGAGTTGTTAAAAATCAATCGCTTTCTCCAGGTTCAGAATTAATCAATAACGCCACCATTAACCTTGTTTTAGGCTAAATGAAAGTACTAAAAGACATATTGTATAAAGTATCTCTGATCAGCACTACCGGTGATATGGAATTGCGGATTAAGAATATTGTCTTTGATAGCCGAAAAGTGGTTGATCGATCAGTTTTTGTAGCTATTCCAGGAACACAGGTGGATGGGCACGAATTTATAGAAACTGCTATAGAAAAAGGTGCTAAAGTAATTATATGCGAGAAGTTACCTTCTGAACTAACAGATGGAATCACTTACGTACAGGTAGTGAATTCGGCAAAAGCCATGGGAATCATGGCTGCAAACTTCTTTGATAATCCTTCCGAAAAAATCAAAGTAGTAGCAGTAACAGGTACCAATGGTAAAACCACAACCGTTACATTGCTTCATCAGCTATACATGGCTTTGGGATATAGTACCGGATTGCTCTCTACCGTAGAGAATAAGATAAATGAAGAGGTTATCCCGGCTACGCATACAACTCCTGATTCGGTAAGTGTTCAGGCTTTGCTTCGCAAAATGCTAGATGCTGGTTGCACGCATTGCTTTATGGAAGCAAGTTCACATGCGATAGTGCAGGAGCGAATCGCCGGTTTGAAATTGACAGGAGCTGTTTTTACAAATATTTCTCACGACCATTTAGATTATCACAAAACCTTTGATGAGTATATCAAAGCCAAGAAAAAATTGTTTGATGATCTTCCTAAAGATGCTTTTGCTTTAGTCAATGAGGATGATAAGCGAGGCATGGTTATGCTTCAGAATTGCAAGGCAACACACCAGACATACGGGCTTAAATCCCCGTCCGATTTCAAAGCTAAAGTTATTTCCAACACGCTAGAAGGATTGGAGCTGGACATCAATGGTAAGTTGATATGGTTTTTAATGATTGGATCATTTAATGCTTATAATCTTTTGGCGGTGATGGCAACAGCTGTATTGTTGGGAGAGGAAGAAGAAGAAGTTCTTCGTGAGCTGTCTGCTATCAAAGGGGCGAAAGGAAGGTTTGATCGGATTTCTATCGGAGGAATCACAGCGATAGTAGACTATGCACATACTCCAGATGCATTGGATAATGTCCTAAAAACTATCAATGGTGTCCGAACTGGAGTAGAACAACTGATCACCGTCATTGGATGTGGAGGAAATAGAGATAAAACCAAAAGGCCAATTATGGCAAAAATCGCTGTTCAGGAAAGTAATAAAGCGATTTTAACTTCAGATAATCCTCGTTTTGAAGACCCCTTGGAAATTTTGAAAGACATGCAAGAAGGAATTGGGCCATCAGAAATTAGAAAAGTTTTAACAATTGAAGACAGAAAAGAGGCAATTAAAACGGCATGCATGCTTTCTAATAAAGGGGATATTATCCTGATCGCTGGAAAAGGCCATGAGGATTACCAAGAAATAAAAGGAGTGAAACATCATTTTGATGATGCAGAAGTGGTAATGGAATTATTAACGCAATTTACCCAGAGCTAAGAATGTTATATCCGATTTTTGAATATTTAGATCGAGTCTTAGACATTCCTGGAACAGGAGTATTTCGATATATTTCTTTTCGGGCAGGGATGGCTGCGCTTTTTTCTTTGATCATTACTATCACTTTTGGTAAGAATATCATCAATTGGATTCGGAGAAAGCAAATCGGAGAAACAGTCCGTGATCTTGGACTAGAAGGGCAGTCTCAGAAAAAAGGCACACCAACCATGGGTGGGTTGATGATGATTGCTGCGATTTTAATTCCAACGCTTCTTTTTGCTGATCTTAATAATGTTTACATCATTCTTTTATTGATTACTACAGTTTGGTTGGGCGGGATTGGCTTTTTAGATGATTACATCAAGGTATTCAGAAAAAACAAAGAAGGTCTCGCAGGGAAATTCAAGATCGTTGGACAGATAGGTATTGGAATTATCGTTGGTGCCACGCTTTATTTCAATGAGGAAGTGGTCATTAGGGAATTTCAAAATCCTGTATCTATTGAAGAAGGTGTTGTTGAGACTCCAGCATTTAAAGATGTAAATGTGGCAAAAACGACTATCCCATTTGTCAAAAATAATGAGTTGAATTACGAAACCTTACTTGATTTTATGGGTGAGGCCATGACTCCTGTACTATATATTTTGGTCGTGATTTTCATCATTACAGCGGTATCAAATGGAGCGAATATTACTGATGGAATTGATGGGTTGGCAGCAGGTACATCTGCCATCATAGGTTTGACTATTGCGATTTTTGCATACATCAGTGGTAATGCCATTTTCTCCCAATACCTCAATATCATGTATATCCCAAATTCAGGGGAATTGGTGATTTTCACTTCGGCATTTATTGGGGCTTGTATCGGATTCCTATGGTACAATGCCTATCCGGCCCAAGTCTTTATGGGAGATACCGGAAGTTTGATGCTTGGGGGAGTCATTGCTGTTTTGGCTTTGACACTACGCAAGGAATTACTGATCCCAATCATGTGCGGAGTATTTGTCATAGAAAATGCCAGCGTAATAATTCAGGTCAGTTATTTCAAATACACTAGGAAAAAATACGGGGAGGGCAGGAGAATATTTCTCATGTCACCATTACATCATCACTACCAAAAGAAAAATATACCGGAATCCAAAATCGTGACTCGATTCTGGATTATTGGGATTCTTTTGGCGGTCATCACATTGGCAATATTAAAGTTGAGATAATAAGAAAATGAAGCGAATAGCCATTCTAGGAGCGGGAGAAAGCGGATTGGGAGCAGCATTGCTCGCAAAACGGAATGGCTTTGCTGTTTGGGTTTCAGATTCTGGAAAGATTAGTGAAGCCAGGAAAGATAAGTTGAAAGAGGAAAAGATTCCTTTTGAAGAAGGTATACATACAGAATCAAGAATTCTAGGATCTGATTTGATCATAAAATCTCCTGGTATTCCAAGCACCGCTGACATTGTTGAAAAAGCTTTGAAAGAAGGGATTGCGGTAATTGATGAATTAGAATTTGCCTTCCGATATAGTAAAGGAAAAGTAATAGCTATAACCGGAACCAATGGAAAGACGACCACAACGCTTTTGACTTATCATTTGCTAAAATCAGCAGGAATAGATGTTGGTTTGGCAGGTAATGTAGGGAAAAGTTGGGCTGCTCAATTATTGGAAGGCGATCATGATTGGTGGGTAATAGAATGTAGCAGTTTCCAGATTGATGGTTTTTATTCCTTCAAGCCAACCATAGCAATTCTGACAAATATTACTCCAGACCATTTAGATCGATACGAATATAAAATTCAGAACTACATACAGTCCAAGTTTGGATTGTTTAAAAATATGGGACCTAGAAATCAGGCGATTTTGAATGAAGTTGACCCATTGACTAGACAGGGTTTAACTAAAGTGAAATTCATGCCTGAAACTTATTGGTTTTCAAATGAGAAGCCAGTGGAACAAGGAGCTTTCGTTTCCAATGGTTCATTAGGATTCAGAGCCGATGAGAAGTTAGTTTCGATTCCTTTGGAAGTACTTTCTATTCAAGGAGAGCATAATGTGATGAATGCACTTTGTGCTGGAATGGCCGCGATGCTTGCAGGAGTAAGCGAAGAATCCATGATCAAGGCTTTTAGCACTTTCAAAAATGCCCCTAATAGAATGGAGCTTGTTCGAGAAATTGATGGAGTGAAGTTCGTAAATGACAGTAAAGGAACGAATATAGAAGCAACGGCTTACGCCTTGGGAGCTTATAAAAATCCTTTGGTGTGGATAGCGGGTGGAGTAGACAAGGGCAATGATTATAGCTCAGTTTTAGAATTGGTAGAAGAGAAAGTAAAATGTCTAATCTGCCTAGGAAAAGATAATGAAAAGTTGAAAAAAGCATTTAACCCTTCGGTGAATGATATCCGGGAAACACAGGATATCAAAGAAGCGGTAAGATGGGGGCAACTTATATCAGTACCAGGAGATGTTGTTTTACTATCTCCTGCATGTGCAAGTTTTGACTTGTTTAAGAATTATGAAGATCGCGGCGAACAATTTCGTGCTGCTGTTAATGAACTCAAACCAGAAACCATCGCATGAATCAGTTTAAGGCATGGATAGATGAGCACTTTAAAGGAGATCCTCTTATTTGGGGGATTGTGATCTTGTTGTCTCTTTTCAGTATTCTGGTAGTTTATTCTGCGACAGGATCCTTGGCTTATAAATATGCAGGAGGCAATACGGAGGTGTATTTGTTTAGGCATTCTTTTTTGGTATTAGTATCACTGGTAGTAATGTGGTTTGCACATAAAATTCCTTATAAGAATTATGCTCTTTACGCCAGGTTAGCCATGTTCTTATCGATTCCATTATTAATGTTAACCTATATGTTTGGCTCAAATATTAATGAGGCAAACAGATGGCTAACCATTCCAGTGATTAATCAGGCATTTCAACCTTCAGATTTGGCGAAACTAGCCTTAATAGCAGCATTGGCTGCCATGTTAGCCAGGAAACAAAATAATATCAAAGACTTTAAAAACACTTTTGTCCCTATCATTATCTCCATTGGAGTGATTTGCTTATTGATTGCAATGGCAAATATGTCAACGGCAATATTACTCCTTCTGACTTGCTTGCTGATCATGTTTATAGGACGGGTTCCGGTAAAGTATCTAGCTATGGTTGTCATGGTTGGGGTTCTGGGATTAACTGCGGCAGTTTTCTTGGGCCAAAGAGGAGATACTTTCTTTTCCAGAATCGAAGCATTTATGGATGAGGAAGAAGTGCCTTTTCAGGCAGAACAATCTTACATCGCAATAGCAACGGGTGGCGTCACAGGGAAGGGCCCTGGAAATAGCGAGCAGAGAAATTCCTTGCCTCACCCTTATTCAGATTTCATTTATGCCATTATTATTGAAGAATATGGCTTAGTAGGTGGTGTTTCAGTACTCTTTCTCTATCTGGCATTGCTCTATAGAGGCATGAGAATCGTCGCAAATTCCAATAAAGCCTTTGGAGGACTGTTGTCCGCAGGACTCAGTTTTGCTCTCGTAATTCAAGCCTTAGTAAATATGGCAGTTGCTGTTGGTCTTGGACCAATTACCGGCTTGCCACTTCCGCTTTTAAGTATGGGAGGGACCTCTTTAGTATTTACTGGAATTTCATTAGGAATTATTCTATCTGTAAGTAGAGGAGATCATCAAGATGAAGAGATGGGCAGTATGAATTCTGTAAATAAATCAAGACTTAGAACAGCTTAACTATCGAAAAGAATAGAACATATCGCATCATGATTAGTGGAGGGGGAACCGGAGGGCATATCTATCCGGCCATTGCCATTGCTAATGCCTGGAAAGATGAATTTCCAGACAGCGAGATTCTTTTTGTAGGAGCTCTAGGGAAAATGGAAATGCAAAAAGTTCCTGAGGCAGGATATAGAATTGAAGGGTTGCCAGTTGCAGGGCTGCAAAGAAGTTTGACAGCAGAAAACTTGAAATTCCCTTTCAAGCTATTGAAGAGCCTAATGATAGCAAAAAAAATGGTGAAGGAGTTTCGACCAGATGTAGTTGTGGGAGTGGGAGGATATGCCAGCGGTCCAATTCTATATGCTGCTCAGAGCAAAGGGATTCCAACGCTGGTTCAGGAGCAGAATTCATATGCTGGATTAACCAATAAAATATTGGCAAAAAAAGCAAACAAGATATGTGTTGCCTACCCAAATATGGAGCGGTTTTTTCCAGTAGATAAGATTGCCTATACGGGTAATCCTGTTCGAAAAGATATTCTTGAGTTAGAAGGTAAGAGAGAAAAAGCGTTCCATCATTTTGGTCTTAAAGAGGGGAAGAAAACAGTGTTGGTTCTAGGGGGCTCTTTGGGAGCAAGAACATTGAATCAGGCTGTTTTGAAGGATATGAAAAAACTCGATAAATCAGGATATCAAGTACTATGGCAGTCAGGTAAATACTATTTCAAAGAAATGCTTGAGAAAACTGATGCTGCTGGTTTAGAGAATATTCATTTACGGGAATTTATTCGAGAAATGGATTTGGCTTATGCTGCAGCTGATGTCATCGTTTCCAGAGCAGGAGCTTTATCGGTTTCTGAACTTTCAATAGTTGGGAAGCCCGTGATTTTCATCCCTTCACCAAACGTAGCTGAGGATCATCAAACCAAAAATGCCATGGCATATGTGAGTCACAATGCCGCATGGATTTTAAAAGATAGTGATGCTGTAGGAAAATTGAAATTGAAGTTGGATGAACTGATAGCCGATCCCTCCAAAGCATTGTCCTTGGGATCAAATATGAAAAGTTTGGCAAAACCGAATGCGGCAGTAGCCATTAGAAAAGAAATTGAACAATTGGTAGCATGAGCTTCGAAGGTATACATAACGTTTATTTCCTTGGAATCGGCGGCATAGGCATGAGTGCCTTGGCCCGGTGGTTTCATCATGAGGGATATGCTGTATCCGGATATGATCGTACACCTTCACCATTGACAGAGGAATTAATCGCCGAAGGAATGCCGGTGACTTTTGAAGATTCTTTAGAAACGATACCTAAGAAAGTGAAAAAGTCATCGGGTTCTACTTTAATCGTGTGGACTCCCGCCATGCCAAAAGACAGTGTTCAATTGGCGTATTTCCGTGAACATGGTTTTGAATTAAAGAAAAGGTCTGAAGTATTGGGAATCGTGACTGCCAATTTCCATACTATCGCAGTGGCTGGAACTCATGGAAAGACAACTACCTCTTCTTTGATTGCTCATCTATTGAAAGTTGCATGCAAACCAGTAGCTGCATTTCTTGGAGGGATCACTCAGAATTACCAGAGCAATTTGATTCTTGGAGATAAGAAGGCCAAGGAACAGACTTTGGTAGTCGTTGAAGCAGATGAATTTGATAGATCTTTCTTAAGACTGCATCCAAATGAAGCAGTAGTAACAAGCACGGATGCTGATCACTTGGATATCTACGGAGATGAGAACACCATTCTAGATGGCTTTGGAGAATTTGTCAAACTTATCGACAAAAAGGGAAAGCTATTTATTCAATACAATGCGGCAGACCGATTAGGCAAAGAGAGAATGCCTAAAGTAACCACTAGATTATATGGATTGAGATCGGAGGGAATTCGAGCCAATAATATTCAGGCAAGACCGGGTTCCTTTGTTTTTGACTATCTGGATAACCAAAAAATAATACCTCATTTAGAATTATTCATACCAGGGTTTCATAATGTGGAAAATGCATTGGCCGCCATTGCTATTGCGATAGAACATGGCGTTTCTGATGAGCAAATCAGAAAGGGATTAGCGTCATTCCGGGGGGTAAAAAGAAGGTTTGAAATTCATGTAAATCATGAGAAGCTAGTTTACATTGATGATTACGCTCACCATCCTGAGGAAATCCGAGCTTTCTTGAGTTCGGTCATTGCGATGTACCCTATGAGCAAATTGACGGTGGTATTTCAGCCTCATCTCTATTCAAGAACCCGAGATTTTGCAGAAGGATTTTCAGAAAGTCTGTCTTTAGCTGACGAAGTGATTTTACTGGATATCTATCCGGCAAGGGAATTACCTATAGAAGGAGTGAGTTCGAAAATGCTTTTAGAGAAGATTCAATCAAAGAAAAAGTCTTTGGTTAGGAAGGAAGATTTGATGGACCACTTGGAAAAATCAAACCCTGAAGTACTTGTGACTTTGGGAGCTGGAGATATAGATCGTTTGGTTCCAGGGATCGCTGCCTGGATGAATTCCAGACAAAAATTGAATGCCGTATGAAAAAGATAAGAATCAAAAAGACGCTTGTTTTTCTGGTACTATGTATCGTACTGATCGGCTTTATCGGGTTTGTCGAAAAGCAAACGCTCTACAAAACCTATCAAGGTGCTGAAATTGATATCAATGGTGTTAGCGGAGTTTATTTTGTGGAAGAAAAGGAGGTTCAAGAGATTTTGAAAGCAGCATTCCCTGAGTTGAAAGCAGGATTAATGCTTGAAGAAGTGAGGTTGAAAGAAGTAGAGCAGCGGTTAAATGGGCATCCTTTTATCAAGTCGGTTGAAGCCTCTTTGGGCCAAAAGGGAATCTTGCATATAAAGATTGAACAACATCAGCCCATTGCCAGAATAGCTCGCTCTTATGCTGCTGATGGATATATCACAGTGGAAGGAAAAGTAATTCCTACCTCTCCTTCCTATACAAGCCGAGTTCTGATTTTGCAAGGTAAAGAAGCTGAACTCATCATGGAAAAGGGAGATGTAAATGAGCAGATGCCAGAGTTGATGGATTTAATCAATTTCATTGTCAATGATGACTTCTGGTCTGCCCAGATACCTGAATTGGAGATTAACTCGAAAACAGATATCCAGATGATGCAGCAGGTAGGTAAGCAGGTAATTGACTTTGGAGGGGCTCAGGATATTGCTGAGAAGTTTAAAAAAATTGAGGTCTTCTATAAGGAGATTTTACCGCGAAAGGGCTGGAATGCTTATGAGCGGGTAAGTGTAAAGTTTAAAGATCAAATTGTTTGTGAATAATAGCTTGGGAATGGAAAATGACAGACTAATCGTCGGACTGGATATTGGTACAACCAAAATCTGTGCGATCATCGGCCGAAAAAATGAGTTTGGCAAACTCGAGGTGCTCGGAATGGGAAAAGCCGTATCAGACGGCGTAAACCGTGGCGTGGTGACGAATATTGACAAGACCGTACATGCTATCCAAAAGGCTGTGGAAGATGCTTCCGAAATGGCTGACGTGGATATTGTTGAGGTAATTGTAGGTATTGCCGGTCAACACATCCAAAGTAAAATTGTGCATGGGAGTATCATGCGAACCCCAACTGAAGATGAAATCACAGTAGAAGATGTAAGACGACTTTCCAGTGATATGGAGAATATCGTTGTGCCTCCAGGGAATAGTATTATCCATGTGATGCCTCAGGATTACACTGTAGACTATGAAGGTGGGATCAAAGATCCTGTAGGAATGTCTGGTACTCGTCTTGAGGCCGACTTTCACATTATTACAGCACAAACCGCAGCAATCAATAATATCAACCGATGCGTTCGAAGAGCTAACCTCACTTCCAAGCAGTTAATTCTCGAACCATTGGCAAGTTCACTTTCTGTACTTAGCGATGAAGAAAAAGAGGCCGGTGTTTGTCTTGTAGATATAGGAGGAGGAACCACTGACATCGCCATATTCTATGAGAATATTATTAGACATACAGCGGTAATTCCTTTGGGAGGTAACATCATCACAACGGATATTAAGGAAGGTTGCATGGTGATGCAAAATCAAGCCGAATTGTTAAAAACCAGATTTGGAAAAGCAATTGCCAACGAAGCGAATCCAAATGAGATTGTCTCGATTCCTGGATTGAGAAATAGACCTCCAAAAGAGATTTCAATTCGAAACCTTGCCTCCATCATCGAAGCCAGAATGGAGGAGATCATTGAGATAGTCCAAAATGAGATAATGCAATCGGGTCACTATAAGAAGCTTGCCGGCGGTATTGTCCTGACAGGTGGAGGGTCTCAATTGCAGTGTATCAGCCAACTCTTTGAATATATGACTGGCCTCGATACTCGGATTGGCTATCCAAACGAACATTTGGGTAAGTCAGTGGTCGAAGAGGTAAAATCTCCGATGTATGCTACTTCAGTCGGTTTGGTTTTAGCTGGCTTTAAATCACTTGATGAAAGGGAAGAAGGATACAAGAAAAGGTTGGCTAATTCAGCCCCAATAGTTAAACCGGGCAATAAAGAATTTTTGACCAAAGATATTTTCAGAAGCATAGGAGCAAAACTGAAAGGAATAATTACCGATGATATCGGTGACGATATTACCTACTAGGGCTTATGATTGAGCGGAGATAAATGGCTTTGCCATTTATTTCCCTGGATTACCTTTTAGAAAAACAAAGAAACTAATTCACCAAAACAATAAATATGTCAGATAACATGAAAGATTACAGATTTGATCTTCCAAAAAATCAGAAGTCGATTATCAAAGTAATTGGCGTAGGTGGGGGCGGTTCTAATGCCGTAAACCATATGTTCAGCCAAGGAATTAAAGATGTGGAGTTTGTGGTAGTCAATACCGATGCGCAAGCTTTGAAATCTAGTCCAGTTCCTTTGAGACTTCAATTGGGAGCAAACCTCACAGAAGGTTTAGGTGCAGGAGCAAATCCTGAGCAAGGGAAAAATGCTGCGATAGAATCTCAGGACGAGATTCGTGAACTCTTGGCAGATAATACCAAAATGGTATTTATAACTGCCGGAATGGGTGGCGGAACCGGTACAGGTGCTGCACCAGTGATTGCTAAAATCGCAAAAGAACTAAACATCTTAACGGTAGGAATCGTAACCGCGCCGTTCATGTTTGAGGGTCGAAAGAAAATGAATGTTGCACAGCAAGGTATTGAAGCTCTTCGTGAGAATTGTGATACCGTGTTGGTGATTTTGAACGATAAGCTAAGAGAGATTTATGGTAATCTTGCGATCAGAACTGCTTTTGGTAAAGCAGATGATATTTTGACTACTGCTGCAAAATCCATCGCTGAAATCATCACAATTCATCAGGATGTAAACGTCGATTTCGAAGATGTGAAAACTGTTATGAAAGATGCAGGTGCGGCGGTAATGGGATCTTCTACCGAAGAAGGAGAAGGAAGAGCCATCCGTGCTGCTGGTTCTGCTATTTCCTCCCCATTGCTCAACAATGTGGATATCAAGGGAGCAGAGAAAATTTTACTTTCTATCATGTCGGGAGAAGACGAGGAACTTTCAATGGATGAGTTGAGTGAAATCACTGAATATATCCAAGAGAAAGCTGGTGATAATGCTGAAGTTATTTTCGGTCAAGGTATAGATCCAGAATTGGGTAAGGCTATTCGGGTGACAGTAATTGCGACCGGATTTGAAATGGATAGATTGGAAGGTGTAAAGAGAGCAGCAATGAAAACTCCCCTCCCAACTCCCGTTATTGCTCCAAGTGTAACCGAAAAAGCTCCGGAGCCTGAAGCAGTTAAAACGGTGATAAATTTAGATTCTGGAAAGAGTGAAAAAGTTAAAGAAGATGCTGTAGGTAACAATTCTACTTTTGTTTTTTCTTTCCCAAAAGCAGCTCCTTCCGCAGATAAGAGCAAAGAGGAAAAAACTGAATCTAAAGAAGAGACTAAGGAGGTTGAGCCAGAATTTAATTTTGAGGTCAAGCAGAAGCAGGAGGAGAAATCAGAATTTGAATTTGTAAAGCCTGAGGAAGAAAAGATTGTCCATGATCTTTACGAAGAAGAAGAAAAATCAGATTCTCAACCAAAGAAGGAAGAGTCTGAACCTGCTGCTCCTTTATATGCAAATGACTATTATGAGCAAATGAAGCAGAAAGCTATTCAGAGAGCCCACGAACGGTTTGAGAAGCTTAGAGGAAATCGTACTCTCAATCCTACTCCGGAAGAATTGAAAGAGAAAATGGAAGTACCTGCATATCAACGTAAGAATGTAAAATTGAATGAACCTCAACATAGTTCAGAGGAGAATATCAGTAAATTCAATTTGAATGACGAAAATGAGATTCTAGGCAATAATAGATTCTTACATGATAATGTTGATTAGATCTTAAAACTCTAACAACATTTCTGCCTGGGTTTGCAATAAGTCCAAGTAAAGCCTGTTGGTGAGCAGGTTATCTGACATATTTTGCTCTATTTTAGCAAGCTTAGGCTTGAGAGCGAGGACATGCATACCCAAATAATGGAATATATCGGTGAGGTGGCTCAAAGCGATGCCACCTCCCCCGATTCCAGAAGAAATACCTACGATAGCACTTTTTTTGTTCCGAAAAGTATTTGGATAAGTCATCCCATCTATAAAAGCTTTCAGAATACCAGGAAAAGACCCATTGTATTCAGGTACTATAAAGACAAACTTTTCCCCAGACTTCACCTTATCATGAAATAGGTTATAGTCTTCATTTTTACCATTGTTTTCATAGAGAGCTGTTCCGATAAAATCAATTGGTAAGTTTTCCAATTCTAAAATTTCAGATTCAGCACCCTTTTCTTTAAGAATAGATTGGTAAAGTTCAGCGATGACTTTAGAAACTGAATTTTTTCGGTTTGTTCCAACAATAATTTTGATCATTCGAGATTATTTTGTCAACTAATACAAGGTGTTGAAGGTAATAGTTCGAAAAAAGGTCAATTTTAATATCTTTACTTCACCTGATTTTTATTTCTATGAACTACACAGATCAAATCAAAGAAGCTTCTCAATTTATAAGCAACCTGTATTCGGGAGAAGTCAATATCGGAATTATTCTTGGAACTGGACTCGGCAAGCTGATTGATAAAATCCAAGTTGATATTGAAATTGACTACAGCGAAATCCCTCATTTCCCATTATCTACAGTAGAAAGCCATTCAGGTAAATTGATTTTTGGAAGCATAGGAGGTAAAAAAGTGGTGGCGATGAAAGGGCGATTTCACTATTATGAAGGGTATTCCATGAAAGAAGTCACCTTTCCGGTACGAGTGATGAAATTAATGGGTGTAAAACACCTTTTGGTTTCGAATGCATGTGGGGGTTTAAATCCTTCCCAACATATTGGTGAAGTAATGATTATCAAAGATCACATAGATCTGTTTCCTGAAAGTCCGCTGCGTGGGAAAAATCTAGATGAGTTTGGAGTTAGATTTCCTGATATGAGTAATGCTTATTCTGAAAGACTGATTCTTTTAGCAGAGGAAATTGCCATTGAAAATAAATTTATGTTTCACACAGGAGTTTATGCCGGTGTTCAAGGTCCCAATTTGGAAACCCCTTCAGAATATAAATATCTGAGAATTATCGGAGCAGATGCTGTGGGTATGAGTACCATTCCAGAAGTCATTGTAGCTAGACAGATGGGTATTGAAGTTTTTGGCATTTCTGCAATTACTGATTTGGGAGTTGAGGGGAAAATAAAAAAAATCACTATTGCTGATGTTCTAGCGGCGGCAGCTTTGGCGGAACCCATCATGGCAAAAGTAATGTCGGAGCTTGTTAAGAGAATGTGAAGAATTTGCCTGTTTTAGTTCATTGGGAAGCACTAAGAATTTTTTTAGTTTAACTTTAAAATTACAGATTTCGTTTTTTTGAAATTAACTAACCATTATGAAGTGTGCTTTTAAGCTTTGTTTATTACTCCTTTTCTTGGGAGTAATTCCTTTCTATGGTCAAAGTGATTCTCTTAGCTATTTTTTTGGAAAAAACACCGGGAATAATGCATCTAGCTATATTCTCACGGGCAAAATTATCGATGATTCAAGTAGAGAACCCATTGAGGGAGTTGGGTTTCACATAGATGGTACTTATTCCGGGATAAGTTCTGATCGTTTTGGCACCTATCTGGTAAATCTAGAACAAGAGTTCACAGGGTCACATTTAGAAGCTTATCGAAGATCCCGCTTTTTACACAAATTACCATTTATGAAAATGCGGTTTTAAATCTCCAAATGGAGGAAAAAAGCTTTGAACTTTATGGAGTAGTTGTTCTTTCTGATTCACCGGACAGAAATGTAAGAGACCCAATAACCGGCGTCACAAAACTAACCTCTCGGGAATTAAAGTCTATCCCCGCCTTTCTTGGGGAAGCAGATATTTTTAAGGGACTTCAAATGCTTCTGGGGGTAAGTTCTGTTGGGGAAGGGACTTCTGGTATAAACGTGAGAGGAGCGAAGACAGATCAAAATTTATTGTTGATGGATGAGGCTATGGTATTGATTTCTAACCATGCCCTTGGGTTTTTATCAGCTTTCAACACAGATGTCACAGAGACTTTTACTTTATATAAAGGCAATCTTCATGCAAATTTTGGAGGTAGAGCAGGTTCTGCCTTAAATATTCAAATGAGAGTAGGGAAATATTATACAATAAATGATTTGCCGAGGCCGGTTTCGGGAGCGATTGTTAAACTAATTATCAATTATCCAGAATCGAGTTCCAATGTGCTTTATACAGAAACAAAAGCTGGACAATATGAGATGAGCACTGGCTTGGATTTGGAAAGAGCAACCTAAATTTATCTTCAAATTGAGGTGGAAGGAAGGAGTTATCAGACCATACCGCAAAAGATGCCTACAACCGTAGGTTCTGATGAATTATCATATTTATTCACAAGAGGGATTATCGAGGATCAACCAGAGATTTCTTTTATTACAATTGAGACGGTCGCAACTTTGCCAGAGGAAACTGGAGGTTATTATTTGCGATGGGATGTTGATGAGGCTTATTATTGGAATTTGACATTTTTTCCAAATCCATTTAATAGAGCACCACCAGACTGTTATGTTTTTGGTTATCCTGATCCAGCTCGAATTACTTTGGTAGATGGGGATTTATTCAATAATCCCGGAGGAAAAAGTACACAAATTGTGGCCCAAAGAAAAATTGATGAATCGTTCTTAAGTCGTCATTATTTTAATGTGAGGCAGGTGAGTAATGATAAAGATGCTTTTGAATATTGGCGAAGGATAAAGGAATTAGTAAATAATACGGGTTCCGTTTTTGATACACCTCCAGCTCCTGTTTATGGAAATGTTTACAATGTAAATGATAGTGAGGACGTAGTATTGGGGTATTTTGAAGTTGCCAAAGTAAACCTTACGAGAATCTATACCACCAGAGCGGATGTGCCTTTTTTCAATCAAGAGGTTTGTACTTATTCTCCGGAGAGATCTTTGGATGATTACCCAAAAACCTGTCTGGGATGTAGTGAGTTTAAAAACTGTAGCAATGATACTCCGCTATGGTGGTTTGACCAATAAAAAGGCCTCGATTCAGTTTCGGATCGAGGCCTTTTTTTGATGGGTTTAATTATTATTTCATTCCCATATAATCTACTACAAAGTAGCTCAAAGTACGAACGCCAAGCTTAAATCCGCTTTCTTCAATATAGAAGTCAGGCGTGTGGTGAGAGGGAGTTGTCAATGGATCCCCTCCTTTTTTCATTCCACCAAGGAAAATAAAGAATCCAGGCTTTTCTCTCTGAAAAAAGCTAAAGTCCTCAGCACCTGTTACAGGAGGCATTGCGATAACATTCCCTTCACCGGCTGAAGCAATCATTGAAGGAGTCATTTGTCTAGTGAGTTCAGGAGGATTGACTGTGGATGGATATAGTTTTCCAATTCTGACATCAGCAACAGCGCCCGCACTTTCTGCAATATTGGTGGCAATCTCAGTTATTCTTTTGTGAACTAGTGCCTGCTGTTCATCACCAAATGTTCGGACAGTACCGATCATTTCGACACTTTCAGGGATAATATTATGGCGAATTCCTCCATGAATTGCGCCAATCGTAACTACAGCCGGGTTTTCCGTGATATTTACATTTCTTGATAGAATAGTCTGAAGACCAGTGATAATTTGTGCTGAGGTGACAATTGGGTCGACACTTGACCAAGGGGCAGCACCGTGAGCTTGAGTTCCTTTAACTGAAATTTCTAAATTGTCGACTGCGGCCAAAAAAGGCCCTGAACGGTAGCCAATTTTTCCTGCCTCGATTTGTGCCCAAATATGAAGTCCGAAAATGGCATCTACATCATCCATGACTCCTTCTTTCACCATAAGCTCCGCACCAGCAATATCCACATCGTAGACTCCTTCTTCTGCAGGTTGGAAGATGAATTTAACCGAACCTTCTAAATCGTCTTTCATCCCTGCCAGTACTTCTGCCACCCCCATCAAAATTGCTACATGAGAATCATGACCGCAGGCATGCATTACTCCAGTCTCCTGACCGTTATAGGTAGCGGTATTGACAGATTTAAATGGAAGATCGTTTCTTTCTGTTACTGGCAAAGCGTCCATATCGGCTCGAAGGCCCACCATTGGACCTGGCTTGCCACCTCTTAGAATCCCTACAACTCCTGTAACAGCAACTTCCTCTGTCACTTCCATTCCCAATGAACGTAAATGTGCCGCTATTTTTTCTGCTGTTCTAAATTCCTGATTACCCAGTTCAGGATATTTGTGAAAATCCCTTCGCCATTCGATAACTTTAGATTCCACCTGATCGGAGGATTGATCAATTTTTGATCGGAGATTGGATTGTCCGAAGCTTGCTATTGAAAGTAACAAGAACGGTAAGAGGAGCTTTTTCAATTTGTTTGGTTTAAGTGTGAGATCAATGTTATTGAGAATTTAGTTCTTTTTAACTTTTTCCAAAAAGAAGATGAATTTTCTAAGGTAAATAAATCTAGCCTATTAATTATTGGATTTGATCTTCCTTGAATTGACTAAAACGAGTAGACAGACAAATACCTATACGGTTTAGATCTAGGCATTCTTTGATATCAATTTTATCAATAGGATCAATCTTATATCCTAAATCATTTCATTCCCATATAATCAACCACGAAATAACTCATTACACGCATACCGAGTACAAATCCACCTTCATCAATATAGAAATCGGGTGTATGATGAGAGGGGGTCTTTGTTGGATCTCCACCTTTCTTCATTCCTCCTAGTGAAATAAATAAACCTGGTTTTTCTATTTGGAAGAAGCTGAAATCTTCAGCTCCTGTAATCGGAGGGTTTGCTATCACATTTCCCTCACCTGCGGCAGCCAAAATAGAAGGCGCCATTTGCGCTGTCAGGGCGGGATCATTAACGGTAGAGGGATAAAGCTTTTCTATTTTAACATCTGCTGTAGCTCCTGCGCTTTCAGCAATGTTTGTAGCTACTTCTCGAATTCGGTTGTGAACCAAATCCTGTTGTTCTGTTCCAAAAGTTCGGATAGTACCGATCATTTCTACTTTTTCCGGGATGATATTATGTCGAATTCCACCATGAATAGCGCCTATAGTTACCACTGCTGGATTTTGCGTAATGTTTACATTTCTGGAAAGAATGGTCTGAAGACCCATCACAATCTGAGAAGAAGTAACAATGGGATCTACCCCAGACCAGGGAGAAGCTCCATGTGCTTGAACACCATGAACTGTAATTTCAAGATTATCCACAGCTGCAAGTGCAGGTCCTGATCGGTATCCAATTTTACCTACTTCCATTTGTGAACCGATATGCAAACCAAAAATGGCATCCACATCTTCCATCACTCCTTCTTGTACCATTAATTCTGCTCCCGCGGTAGTTCCATCGTAAACCCCCTCCTCAGCAGGTTGGAAAATAAATTTGACAGTTCCCTGAAGCTGATCTTTCATCCCAGCCAAAACTTCAGCTACGCCCATTAGAATAGCAACATGGGTGTCGTGACCACAAGCATGCATCACACCTGTTTCTTGTCCGTTGTAATTGGTGGTCACAGTAGATTTGAAAGGTAAATCTACTCGCTCAGTGACAGGTAATGCATCCATGTCAGCCCGTAAAGCTACGGTTGGGCCAGGTTTTCCGCCTTTAAGAACTCCTACGACACCAGTTACAGCTACTCCTTCTGTGACCTCTATTCCTAAGGATCGTAAATGATCTGCTACTTTTTTTGCGGTGCGAAATTCCTCATTTCCAAGTTCTGGATTTTGATGAATGTCTCTCCTCCATTCTATGACTTTTGATTCTATGGAAGAAGCTTGTTTATCAATCTCGGATCTTAAAGAGGATTGTCCAAAAGTTGTACCCGAGATAAGGGCGAGTAGAAGAAGATATTTTTTCATTGGTTGGGTGTTTTGTAATCTCCAAATTAATAAAAATGATCAATCTTATGCCTATTTGTAATGAATGGCATCATAATCTCGAATCAAAAGAACTATTTCTCCAAAAATTGCTTTAAAAGAGGATAGGTAAAATATAGATAGAATGGAATTGAAAAATAAGATTGCAGTTGTAACTGGTGTAAGCAAAGGAGTAGGATTGGAAGTTGTAAAACAGTTATTGGAAAAAGGTACCATTGTGGTTGGTTGGGGCAGAAATATGCCAGATCTTACCCACGAAAATTTTCATTTCTTCACCTGTGATGTCGCAAAAGAAGAATCTGTTGAAAATGCTTTCCAGGCAACAGTTGAAAAGTTAGGCAAGGACATCAGGATTCTAGTGAATAATGCAGGGTTTGGTGTTGCTGGAGATACAGAGACTTTTTCAACTGAAGATTGGAAAGCGATGTTTGACACCAATGTTCATGGGATTTTTTACACTACCAAGCGATTGATTCCAGGAATGAAAGCAGCAGATGAAGGACATATTTTAAATGTAGCATCTATTGCGGGATTAAACGGCGTAAATAAGTTTGCGGGATATGTGGGTACCAAGCATGCTGTTAGGGGTATTTCGCATTCTCTTTACATGGAACTTCGAGATTTTGGGATTAAAGTTTCCACGATTTACCCAGGATCGATACAGACTAATTTCTTCGATGAAATTCCTGGAGTTGACGCTCATGAAAACATGATGCGACCTCTAGATGTGGCTACTACTATTGTGCAAACTTTGGAAACACATCCCAATTATTTTGTAGCAGATGTAGAATGTCGGCCTTTAAGACCAAAGGGAAAGAAATAAAAATCCTAAAAAATAGATATCTAAAACACCTGTGATGCAAAATAAACAGAGCTCCACAGGTGTTTTTATATATACTTGCTGTTTAATTTCAAAGTATATGAGGACCTCTTAATATCTTTATTATTGTTTTGAGCGAGTTAAGTGTTTAATTTGAATTTCATTCTTAAAGTGACAACTGTTATGAATAAAATATATTTGATTATTTTGTTTACGGTTCTTTTAGGAAGCACAGCTTATTTAGCGGTTTCTTCTCAAAAAGATAATTTGACTAATGAGTCGAATCAACCTGCTCCAAGAGTTCTTCCTGATTACACCTTGAGTGATATGAATGGGAAACCAAATTCTATTCATGAGTTAGCTGAAAATAAGCCCACACTCTTCATTTATTTTAATTCTACTTGTCATTTATGCCAAGAAGAACTTGGATCACTTTCTAAAAGAATTGATGAATTCAAGAACTACAATATCATTCTTACTACTGTTCAGCCAGTAGAGGAGATGATTGGGTTTGCAAACAGTCTTGGCATTAAAGACAAAAGCTTTGTGCACTTTCTGCTTGATACCGAAATGAAGGTTGCCAGTTATTTCCAAATTCGAAGTGTCCCCTCAATTTTTTGTTACGATTCAAAAAAGCAGTTGGTAGCGGAATATGTTGGGATTACAGAAATCGATTTGTTAATAGAGCAGTTGGCAAAAGGAAAATAAGAATCAAAATACTTAGTGCGTTAAGTTCATTCTTTTTGAACAATTCTTGATTCCTGTTAATAAATTTACCACTTGATGCTTAAAGTATAGGGATTTTATTTCTTCCCTACTTTTGATTGATTAATAAATCATAATGTCCTTAGAAGTATCCCACCTTACCAAACTATATGGGTCTCAAAAAGCACTGGATCAGGTGTCTTTTAGGGCCGTTCCAGGAAGAATTTTGGGATTTTTAGGTCCCAACGGGGCAGGAAAATCTACGGCAATGAAAATCATTACCGGATTTATTCAGGCAGATGAAGGAGCTGTTTCTGTTTTGGGGAAAGATGCGTTAAGCAATCCAAAAGAGGTAAGTCCACTGATTGGGTATTTACCGGAAAATAACCCATTATATTTAGATATGTATGTGAGAGAGTTTTTGGACTTTTCTGCAGGCATGTACGGTTTGAATGGTAGGAAAAGAGAAGAAAGGATCAAAGAATTGCTTCTGAAAACAGGCTTAAACCCTGAGCAACACAAAAAAATTGGGCAGCTTTCAAAAGGATATAGGCAACGAGTCGGATTGGCAAAAGCCTTGATTCATGATCCTCAACTCATCATTCTGGATGAGCCAACTACCGGACTGGACCCTAATCAATTGGTAGAAATCCGAAACTTAATTTCTGAAATTGCCAGGAATAAAACTCTGATTCTATCCACCCATATTATGCAAGAGGTGGAGGCAATCTGTCATGATGTGGTCATTATTAACAAAGGAAAAATTCTTGCCGCTGATTCACTTGAGAACTTAAAATCGGGAACTTCAGAGGTGCAACTAGAGCTTGAGACAGAGGAAGGTCTCGAGATAGAATGGTTTGAAAAAATCGGAGAGGTTTCCTTTGGCAATAAAGCTGAAAAATTACTTATAATTTCTTGCAAAGATGCAACTGAAGCTCGAAAGGGCGTTATGAAAATTGTGCAGGAAAAAAGTCTGAACTTGATCAGCTTGAATCAAAATAAAAAGAATTTGGAACAAATTTTCAGAGAAATCACCCGATGAAAAGCCTTTTTCTCAAAGAAATAAACGCATTTTTTGGAAGCCTTTTGGGCTATCTAGTATTGGCTTTGTTTTTAGTGGCAATAGGTTTGATTGTTTGGGTATTCCCGGAAAGTAGTGTTCTTGAATATGGTTATGCTGATTTAGAGGCATTGTTTACTTACACACCTTATGTGTTTACATTTTTAGTCCCTGCTTTGGCTATGCGCTCTATTGCGGATGAAAGAAAAACGGGGACTTGGGAATTACTCCGAACCTCTCCGCTTTCTTTATTTCAGATAATTGGAGCAAAATACCTTGCCTTACTTTTTTTAGTGGTTTTGGCCGTCATACCTACTTTACTTTATTTCTTTAGTATCATTCAGTTAGGAGATCCTGTTGGAAACCTAGACCAAGCTGGTTTTTTTGGTTCTTGGATCGGTCTCTTGATGATAGGAGCTGTTTTCGCAGCGGTTGGTTTATTTGCAAGCTCTTTGACTTCCCAGCAAGTATTGGCCTTCGTGCTAGGGGTATTTTTATGCTTTGTGCTGTACTTTGGTTTTTCGGCATTGGCTGATCTTCAAGTAGGTGATTTTGCCTATTGGGTGGAGGAGTTAAGCCTTAGTTATCATTACATCAATCTTAGCAGGGGAGTGGTAGATTCTAGAGATGTCTTTTTTATGATGGGAATGATCTGGCTGTTTTTGGGTTTGAGCATTTTGACTTTGAAGAATAAATGAAAAAGTCAGCACTAAATAATTCAAAGCCTTGGTTAATCCTAATAGGAGGAGTAATTCTGTTTGCGCTTCTTTCGCAACTAATCAATTTTCGGATCGATCTAACTGAGGAAAAAAGATACTCTTTACATCCGGCAACTGAAGAAGTGTTGTCGCAATTGACAGAGCCTATTCATGTCGATATTTTATTAGTTGGGGATAATCTCCCTGGTGGGATGCGAAGATTGCAAAAGTCCATTGAAGAAACAGTTAGAACTTTTAATGCCTATAGTCCAGAGAAAATAACATATTCTTATTTCGATCCATTAAGTGTAGCACAAACCGAGCAAGAGGCATTTATTGGGTCTTTAACAGAGTATGGAATAAACCCAACCAATCTTTATGTTAGTCAAAACACAGGGCAGCAGGCCCAACTTATTTTTCCTGGGATATTGGTAAGCAATGAAGAGTTTGAGACGGGAGCTTTGATACTCAAAGGCGAGAGAGGAATGGGACCTGATGAAATTTTGAACCAATCCATTGAGAATTTGGAGTTTGAATTAAGTAATGCCATCAAAAAACTGGTAAGCCCAGAGGAGTCCGCTATTGCGATGATTATGGGTCATGGAGAAATGTCCGAAGATGAAGGTTTTGGTTTGGTTGAGGCATTGGATGGACAGTTTGAATTATTTAAGGTCCCTTTGGAACAGGCCCAAAGCCCAACTGACTTGGCAAATTTTAAGATTATTTTTATCGAAGGGCCAAGAGAAATCTATTCGGATAGAGAGATTTATTTAATAGATCAGTATGTCATGAATGGGGGAAACCTGGTGGTGATGGTAGATGGTGTCGCAGTAGATATATCTCAGGCGGGAGGTGATGGGACCTTTGCAATGCCTGTGGATTCGGGACTAGAAAATCTTTTATTTAAGTATGGAATTCGGGTAAATAAGGACTTGATTCAGGATTTGAATTTTGGATATTTTCCCGTGATGGCTGGGAATTTTGGGAATCAAGATCAAATGGTTCCTTTGCCTTGGCCATTTTATATTCAGGCGGGGATAATGAAAGATCACCCGATCACGAAGGGGTTGGATGTGGTTTATTATCGCTTTGCGAGCAGTCTGGATACTGTACTTGCAGAAGGAGTAAAAAAGACTCCCCTGATTTTTTCATCTGATAATTCCCGGATTTTAACAGCACCAGTAAGAGTAGCTTTTAGTGATATGGAGCAAGAACCGCCCATTGAGGCATTTTCAATGAAAAATCTACCGTTGGCATATTTGCTCGAAGGAGAATTTACTTCTTTGTTTAAAAATCGGTTTTTGCCAGAGGGTTTTTCAAAAGCTGATTTTAAAGAATCTGGAAGCGGGAAAGTAGTGGTTTTTGGCGATGGAGATGTATTTCAAAGTCAAAGAAGTTTACAAGATGGAAGTCCTTTGCCTTTGGGAGAGGATCCTTTTAGTCAATTCATATTTGCCAATAAACTTTTATTAAGAAACATGGTCCAATATCTAGTCGACCCAGATGGTATCATTGCATCGAGAACCAGGACATTTCAGATTAGACCTCTAAACAAGGTGAAAGTAGCTCAACAGAAGACTTTTTGGCAATTTGTAAATGTATTGGTACCGATAATTATTTTACTTTTGACAGGTTCGTTTGTGTGGTGGATCCGAACTCAAAAATATTCCAGAAAAATAAAGTAGATAAAAAAGTACAATTTCTTCATAATAATTTCGAGTCTTTGTGATTCGGGTCGGTTCAGAATCAATTTTATTTATAAATTTACCCTCATTGCTAGAATTTAAATTAATAAGCCCTACGATATGAAATTTATTGTTTCCTCTTCTGCCTTACTCAAGCAGCTTTCAGCGATCAACGGTGTGGTAACTACAAACCCTGTTGTTCCCATTTTGGAAAACTTCCTTTTTGAGATAAAAGACAGTGTTTTGACCATCACAGCTTCGGATCTTCAGACTTCGATGATTACCGAAATCGGAGTGGAGGCCAAGGAAGATGGAAATATTGCTGTTCCTGCACGTATCCTGATTGACACGTTAAAGAATTTACCGGAACAGCCGGTGACATTTAGTATTGATCACGATACCTATGCGGTGGAAATAAGTTCAGATAATGGTAGGTATAGATTAGCTGGTGAGAATGCAACGGATTTTCCAAAAATCCCTTCTGTAAGCAACGCAACAACGGTGGATATGTCTACAGAGGTCCTGGCAAGTGCAGTTTCCAATACTATTTTCGCTACTAGTTCTGACGAATTGAGACCAGCAATGACAGGAGTCTATATTAACCTTAGCCCAACGAATACCACATTTGTAGCTACTGATGGTCATCGTTTGGTTCGTTATAGAAGAGTTGATGTTGCTTCATCAGATGCAGCTAGCTTAATCATTCCACGCAAAGCATTGAACTTGTTGAAATCTACTTTACCTTCTGAAAATGTCCCTGTTTCAGTAGAATTCAATCAATCAAATGCATATTTCAAATTCAACAGTATAAAAATGATCTGTCGATTGATTGATGAGCGTTTCCCGGATTATGAAAATGTGATTCCTTCTGAAAATCCAAATCTGATGACAATTGATCGATCTGAGCTCTTGAGTTCATTGAGACGTATCGCCATTTATGCCAATAAAACTACCCATCAAGTAAGACTAAAATTGACTGGAAGCGAGTTAATGATTTCTGCTGAGGATCTTGATTTCTCAAATGAAGCCAACGAAAGATTGTCTTGCGAGCATGATGGAGAAGATATTGAAATTGGGTTCAATGCAAAATTTTTGGTTGAAATGTTGAATAACCTTTCTTGCAAGGAAGTAACATTGAAGTTCTCTGCTCCAAATAGAGCTGGACTTATCGTCCCAGCTGAGCAAGACGAAAACGAAGACATCCTGATGCTAGTAATGCCGGTGATGCTTAATAATTACGTATAAACAACCACAATTCCATAAAACGAAAAGCCCGGAGAATCCTTCGGGCTTTTTTTATTTTTTTCAAATTCTATTGTAGATTTTCTTTTTTCTTCGCGTCACGAAGCGACTTCAAATACAAACCTTCCACTCGCTCTCTAGCCCAAGGAGTTTTTCTCAGAAACTTTAAACTGGAGTTGATTGATGGATCATGAGTAAAGCACCGAATTGTTATTCTTTCACCCAGTTCCTGCCATCCATAGAATTCAACTAAATGAGAAACCATATCCGCTAATTTCACTCCATGAAGCGGGTTGTTTGGTTGATCTTTAGGGATATGGTTTTCAGACATATTTTATCAAATTATTTCTTAAAAATAGTCTTTCCTTCTTTGATAGTTTCCAGGACTTGGATGTCTTTTAAAGTCATTGGATCAACCTTTAAAGGATTCTGGTCTAATATCACAAGGTCTGCTAATTTTCCTTCTACGAGACTACCTTTTCTATCCTCCTCAAAATGCTGGTAGGCTCCCCAGATCGTAACCGATTTTAAAGCCTCATAGGGAGTCAACCTTTCTTCAGCTCCGATAATTTCGCCACTTCTCGAAACCCGGTTGACTGTAGTCCATAAAATCATCATTAAATTAGGTAAAGCTACGGGAGCATCTGTGTGTGAAGTGACTTTCATTCCTCGATTTAATGCTGAACGTATCGGGGAAATCCGATCAGCTTTTTCTTTGCCTATTATCTGACGATGCCAATCCCCCCAATAAAAGGTATGCATGGGGAATAAAGAGGCGATCACATCCATATCTGCAAGACTGTCTAGCTGGTCCATTCGGATGTATTGACCATGAATAAGTACATTACGGCGATCCTCATTACCATATTTTTCGATCGCAGGCCGAAGTGTACGAATCAATTGGTCAATTGCAGCATCACCATTTGCATGGCTGAGTAGCTGCCAATTATTCTCAAAAGCCATATTGACAATTCGCTGAACTTCTGAATCTTCAGCAATTGCGGGATAACCTTTGTATTCTTTACTTTGACCATCTGGAGGGATTAAGTAAGGTTCTGTTCTCCAGGCGGTTCTTCCTTGTGGAGAACCATCCAAGGTCATTTTTATTCCACCGATTCGATAGCGATTTATGTAGTCTTTTCCATACCATTTACTGTCAAAATACTGAGGAGCAGTATAATCAATGTATGAAACTACATCAAGGTAAAATTTACCTTGCTCGGCATAACTTGCCATCAATTCATGATTGCCCATTGCTCGGCCTTCTTGAGCAGTCGTGTAGCCAAACTTGGCAGCCATTTCTTGAGATTTGTCGAGGTAATAAAATGCAAGTTCGGGGTCAGAAGGACCAAGAATTGGCACAAATAACGGAATAGCAGCCAATTCTTCTAAAACACCATTTGGTTCTTGCGTACCTGAAACCCTTCGAATGACTCCACCAGCAGGATCTTTCGATTCAGCGGTAACATTACTCATTTCGAGGCCCTTTGAGTTCATGACTGCAAAGTGCCCTGAGATATGAATAATACAAATCGGAAGTTCAGTAGAAACCTGATCCAAGTCCTCCTTGGTAGGAAAGCGATTCTCAGCCAAAACCGCATCATCAAATCCTAACCCTACAATCCAGCCCTGAGTTTTATCTGTTCCATTTTCAGAATACCATGACTTTAGTTCTTCAATTAACTCCGGGATTGAATTAACCTCCCCGTCTGGGCTTGCAAGTAAATTGGCAGCGACAGCTTGTGCTCCGAATCCACCAAAGTGTGCATGGCCATCAATAAATCCAGGTACCAAGGTTTTTCCATCCAAATTTTTCATCTGATGTCCTTTGCCAGCAATTTCCATTGCCATATCCAAAGCTCCGACAAAGATGATTTTCCCATCTTTTTCTACCAAGGCTTCAGCATAAAAAGATTCATCCCCTTCCATAGTGATGATATCACCTCCAAAGTACATAGTGGCAATTGGCCCGCTCTCTTCTTTTTGACTACAAGCAAAAAAAAGGATAAGAAGAAAAAAAACAACAGTTAAATTTTTCATAAAATTGACTTTAACTAGAGATTATTTTTTATAAAGATAAAGATTATCATTCTTTCTTTTCCCTAGGAACATCTAGATGTGAATTAGTCGGTTGGTTTACTTTAAAATAGCCAATAGTCCCACTCCTGCATTCTAATAGTACCGTGCCATTTTTGTTATTACTGATTATTTTTTGCAACTCTCCAATCGTATGAATTTCTTTATTATTCGCTTTTATGATTAGTTCACCAAGAGGCCACTCGATTTCATCCGCTTGTGTCCCAAGATAGATATGGGTAACAACTAACATTGGTTTATCCTGATCTATCATTTGAATAAGTTCTATTTGTGCAGAAGGGTCAACCTCTTGAATTGCTTGGATTATCTCAATACTCAAGGGTTGAATAATCATTCCAAATGCTTCAAGATATGTTCTTTCATTTAAGATCGGGTTGGAAATAATTCCCTTTTCAGGATTGCGCATAGCTAGAGCTTTGGTTTTTTTTACCTCACCGTTTCTTAAAAAAGTGATTTCTGCTTCCTCGCCTATGGGAACTAATTTCATGACATCGTAGATGTTTTTATGTCTATAAAGACCTTCTTTGCCTATCACAATGCCATGACGATCAAATTCGACTTTATTTATGGAAAGGATTACATCGCGCGGTTGAATTTTAGCAGCGTCAAGGAATCCTTTTACAATCACCTTTGAGACGATCACTCCCTTAGCTTGTGACTGTTTTAGCAAGGGGTTAAAGTTATTTGCGTTTTTCTGTAATTTACCTCCAATAGCTGCAAAGTGAGGCTCGTTTTGAAGGAGTAGGTTTTTGATGATTATCTTTACAAAACTGGAGGGTGTAATAAAGCCAATGTTTTCTGCATCAATCATCACTGCCGTATTCAAGCCAACTACTTTTCCATCTTCGCTTATGCTTGGACCTCCTGAATTTCCTGGATTGATTGCGGCATTCGTAACAAATCTTTCGGTGGTGTATTCGGAACCCGAAATAAAGTTAGTAATCTCACCACCGGTAATATTGGGTTCAATCATTCCCATTGGGTATCCAATAGCTTTGATCGCTTCGCCTCTTGAAGGACCAGTTCCTTCTCGTAATTCTAAGTACTCTATAGGTTGAATGGCAGTTTTATTAAACCGGATAAGCTCATCCTCTTTTATTTTAATAAGGGCAACATCAGGTTCCAACTGTTTAACAAGCCCTATAACTTCTGCTTCGAACCGTTCCTCGCTGGTCAGCATGGAGCTGATTTCAACTTTTACGGCATTTCTGGCCACATGTCCATTAGTTACTATATAGCCTTTAAGATTTTTATATTTCACAAAGAATCCAGAGCCTGACCAGGTACCCGGGATCTTGATCGAAGGATTTAATACAGATTGAATATCTTCCTCAATGTAACCCTCAACATGGATCTGCACGACACCACTCATCATTTGTCGCGCGATATCTGAAAGTTTATGTTTAGTTTTTGACATGATTTTTTAATCAAGGAGATACTTCAAATGACAAATTATTTATCAATTCTAGTTAATAAAATTCCCTACTCACTTGGCTGGATCAAATCCCATAAATTTCCATACAAATCTTTGAATACAGAGACAATACCATAGTTCTCCTTAGCTGGTTCCCGTATAAATTCCACTCCTTTTGAACTGTAGTTCTCATAATCCCGGTAAAAGTCATCGGTGTACAAAAATAAGAAAACTCTACCTCCAGCTTGGTGTCCAATCTGCTTGATTTGGGTATCACCAATTGCTTTAGCCAACAGCAAATGACAAGAGGAGCCATGAGGAGAAACCCGTACCCAGCGTTTCGTTTCTGAAAGTTGGGTGTCCTCTAAAAGTTCAAAGCCGAGTGTTCTAGTATAGTAGTTTATTGCCTCGTCGTAATCTCTAACGAGAAGGGAAAGCTGACCTAATTGTTGATTCATGAATAGGTAAGAAGAAATTAATTTCAATTAATATTTACTAAACTTAGTCCACTTTCCTATAGGTCCTCTACAAAAAAGATGGCATTGTTATTCAGATCATAAAGCCCAAATTCATGAGTGCCCCATGGAGTGTTTTTTCTTAATTTATCTTTTGGAACAACCCCTTTGGCAACTAACTTATTAAAATAGGGATCTATGTTTTTTACGAAGATTTTAGCCACGGAACCACCTAGTAGTGGGTCTTCGGGAGTATCCGCGTGCCATTGAAGATGAAGCCAAACATTCTTCAAATGAATTCCAACATACATAGAATCTCCAAAAATTTTCTTAAAGCCTAGTTTCTCTTCGTACCAATTCAAATCTCTTTCAATATCATTCGATGGCAATACGGGAACGGTTGACAAAAATTCTGTTTTCATTTTCTGGGCTTAAAAAAAGGATTCAGTGTATTTTACTGAATCCTTTGAATAAAAATTTTAACCTTCTGCTTCAAGGGTTCTTCTTACGTCCTCCAAATCCCTTTTGATCTCGAAAATGCTTTCCCATTCTCTTCCTTCTTCCCCATGTTCAATTCCAACGTAGCCATGAAAGTCATGTGCTAAAACTATTTTCATCATTCTAGTATAGTCAAGCGGATGCTCTCTACCTTGATCGTCCCATACTTTTGGCTTTAAGCTAACTCCTTTTGCATAGGGCATCAATTCATCAACCCCTCTGTATGAATCGTAAGAAATATTTTTGTCATTTTCATTGGCGATTCTAAAGTTTCCAAAATCGGGTAATGTTCCAGCTCTCGGATGCTCAGTTTGTTGGATCATCTCCGCAAGCCATTTCGCATCACTTGAAAAGCCTCCATGATTTTCAATAATAACATTGATGTCGAAATCATCTGCAAATTCACAAAGTTGTCTCAGTCCTGAACTGGTTATATCTTTGGCAGTTTTTGCGTCAGCTGGGTTTGTGCTCCATTGAACTGCAGAATAAGCATTGACACGAATAGCATGGCAACCTAGAAATTTCGCAGCCTCAACCCATTTTTTATGGTTTTCTACCGTCTGCTTTCTTCCTTCTGGAGTGGCAGCTCCTAACATTCCTTCCCCATCACACATGATGAGCACCGAGGTTACACCTTCTCCTTCTGCGCGTGTCTTCATTTCCCGTAGGTATGCCATATCTTTTGCTTTATCTTTAAAGAACTGATTCACATATTCTACAGCCTCAATATCATGTTGTTTTGCCAAAATTGGAAAATCAAGATGGTCAATTTTTCCAGCAAAAAGCGCTTTATTTAAAGACCATTCTGCAAGCGATATTTTGTAAAGTGGGTCAGCTTTTTTTGGGGTAAAGCTCATTTGGGGTAAGCCTATTCCAAATGCTGCAGTGGCCAATCCTGCTTTTTTTAAAAACTCTCTTCTATTTTTCATATGGTTGATATTTTGAGTGGACAAAAAATTAATATTGAAATTAAGGATAGATTAAATTTCCCATCCTTTACGGTATGTTCTTGTCAAGAAATTATTAGCAGCTTCATCATTCGTTATTTTTGGAATAATAGCATCAAATTCTACTCTCTTCTTAGCTCTTAGCGCTATTGCTCCCAGGTTAATGGTATCTGTGATAGTTTGAGCCCGAATAAAACTCCCCGGCGTTTGCTGTTTGTTTTTCACAGCATCTACCCACATGTCTGTCTTTCTGTCTACTTCTCTGGAATTTATTATTTCGGAGGATGGTCTCTCTTTCATTTTACTTTCAGGAATCAGTACTAGATTTTCACCTCTAAATCCTCCCAAAATTTTGCCTTTTGTACCAACTAGCATCAGCCCTTCTTCAGGAGTGTCCTTTCCATCGATTTCAAGCTCTTTTGGGGCGAAAGGTTTCATTCCTCCGTCATACCAGAACAAATCAAATTCAGGTAAACTTGCCTGCTTTGGAAAATTCCATTTGATCATGCAACTAGCAGGAAAAGCTACATCATTTTCTACCCAGTGATACACATGATCGATTTCTTCTCTGGTTGTAGTTCCATATGCTTTCGCAGCAATTGGCGATTGATTTATTCCCAATGTTTCAAATAATGGGAATAAACTGTAATGACCCATATCTGCTATTGATCCTCCTCCGAATTCATACCAACCTCTAAAGACATTGTTTGTATAGTTTGGGTGATAGCTCATATCTGGAACAGGCCCAAGCCATAAATCCCAATTGAATCCTTTTGGTATAGGAGGAGTATCCGTGGGTCTCTTGGTCCATTGCTGCCAAACCGGTCGATAGGACCAATTATGGATTTCTTTAAGATCTCCTATTAAGCCTTCATCCATCCAGGCTTTCATTTGTCGATATTCCGGACGGTCCGACCAAGCGAGCAGATGAGTTACAGCACCCGTTGACTTTGCTTTCTCAATAACTTTTCTACCTTCGATCAATCTATTGGAGATAGGTTTATGCGTTACCACATTGATGCCGTTATTCATTGCAGCAATTGCTATGGATGCATGGGTGTGATCTGGAGTCATTATTTTCACTACATCGATTCCTTTTTCTTTGGAAAATAATTCCCGAAAATCTTCATAGGAAGAGCATCCTTTGTAGCTTCCTGAGGGACTATTTTTGGCATAAAATTTTTCAACATAGGCTTTTCCCACATCTCTTCCACCAGGGATTCCTTTGACATTTTCCCACCAGCTGTCATCTCCTAAGACTTTTCGGATATCATTCCTTATTCCGTAGGGAGACCAATCGATATAATCTTCTGTGTATTTATTCGAATCACAAACAGATACGACTCTGATATTTGGATTTAGTAACAAACCTCCCATTTCACGAAGACCTTGCGTTCCGCAACCAATATTGGCTACCGTGATTTGATCGGATGGAGGGACTTTTCCCAGTCCTGCAATCACACTGGAAGGTACTATTGAAAAGGAGGCAGCAATGGTTGCAGCTGTGCCTATAAATTCTCGTCTGTTGATTATTTCGGGTTTTGTCATAGAAAGCTTCTGGAATAAACAATATAATTTAATGTGCTAAGTATTGAATCCCAAATAAATCCATTAGGATTCCATCATTTATTCAAAAACTATTCTTCGATAATTCTCCACAACTCCCGCTTCATTGATACATCATCTATTTCTGTGTATACCGTAATCTGACTTTTTTTACTCTCAGGCGTGTCTGAACTTCCTTTGTTTAAGCCCATTGAGGATAGAGATAAATTTCCACAACATTAATGTCCTACATCACCCGGGTTTTATCCTGAGGGTTTTGGACCTTCCATCGATTAAGAATATCCAAGAAGCTATACATTTAGGTTGGGTTCTTTTCCAAAATTCCTAACTTATTGAATTCTTAGTTCCTTTAATTCATATAAATGAAAGCGTTAGAAAAAACATCAAACTTCTTTTTACTACTTGGTAGCATCTGGATTTTTTCTTGTACCGGATCAATTGAAAACGAGTCTAACATCCAATACCCCGAAAGACCAAATATTGTATGGATTGTCAATGAGGATATGTCACCGGAACATCTGGGTGCCTATGGAGGAACAGGAGGTAAAACTCCGGTCCTTGATCAGTTTGCAAAAGAAAGTTTGAAGTATACCAATGCATTTTCAACAGCAGGTGTCTGTGCTCCAAGCAGGGCTGCTATTATCACAGGAGCCTATCAAACTTCAATCGGCGCACATAATATGCGAACCCTTGGGATGTCAGCAAATGCTTTGGATGCCTACCCTGAAGGCTTTAAGTCCTACTCAACGGTTCTTCCCGACGGGATGAGAGGGTTTCCGGAATATCTGCGAATGATAGGTTACTATACAACCAATAATTCTAAAGAAGATTATCAGTTTGTAGCCCCAAAAACAATGTGGGATGAAAGTAGTAGAAATGCTCATTGGAAAAATAGGCCTGATCCAAATCAACCATTTTTCTCCATTTTTAACCTTACTATTTCTCATGAATCCCAGGTTTGGGCAAGGGCAGATGAACCACTTTTGGTAGACCCTGATTCTGTGACAGTACCTCCAGTTTATCCAGATGACTCTATTTCAAGGCATACTTTGGCAAGATTTATAACCAATGTTATGCGAATGGATACCCAGGTAGGAGAAATCCTTCAGGAGTTGAAGGATGCCGGTTTATATGAGAATACGATTATTTTTTATTATTCGGACCATGGAGACGGAATGCCTTATTTCAAGCGTGAGATTTATGATCGTGGATTAAAAATTCCACTTTTGATCAAAGCTCCTTTTTTAGAGCCTGGGTCTGTAACCAATGAGCTCGTGAGTTTTGTGGACTTTGGTCCTACAGTATTGTCCCTCGCAGGAATTAAAATACCACTAGCAATGCAAGGACAGGCATTTTTGGGTGTTCAAAAAGCTGCTCCCAGAAAATACGTGTATGCAGCTCGTGATAGAATGGATTCTGAAGTTGATAGGGTAAGGGCAGTAAGTGATGGACGTTTCAAATATATTCGAAACTATATGATTAATAAACCAAATTATCAGAATATACGATATCGCTTAAATAACCCTTTGATGGTTCACCTTTTGGAACTACATGAGCAAGGAAAATTGACACCTGAGCAAGAACGATGGTTCGACGAAACTAAACCCAAAGAAGAGCTTTATGATACACAAGTGGATCCGTGGGAATTTAACAATCTTGCCGGTAACCCTGAATATGATGTCAAGCTTGAAGAAATGAGAAAGGCTCACCTGGATTGGGTCAATTACTATGGAGATCTTGGTGTAAAAGATGAGATGGAAATGGTTAGAGAATGGTGGGGTGGAAAAGATGTTCCTCCCATCACGGAGCCAGCCATTATTTTATATGAGGATGGGTTGGTAGCCTTACGATCTCCCACACCAAGTGCTTCTATAGGATATAGAAAATCAACTTCAGATGTTTGGACTGTTTATCTAAAACCATTTGAATGGGCGGCAGGGGATTCATTATACGTTTTGGCGCATAGAATAGGATATGAACCAAGTCAAGAGGCAATTGTCGTTAAGTGAAGATTAATACTAATAGCTAGTCTTAGAGGCAAGGAATACCTTCCCTAGAGTATTTACCAAAAGGAGGGACGATTCTATAGTCATTTATTTTTTCCAGAAAATCATAATCCTGGAATTGATAATCAGGAGTGTATCTAACATTGTCCCAATACAAACTTCTGGGATCACTTGCTCTCAAGTCGCCGGTGTTTTCCATCCATTGTTGGAGTTTTTCGCGCATACTCATTTTGACCATCTCAAAAGACTTATCGTTAGCTAGGTTATTCAATTGAAAAGGGTCTGTGACTACATCATAAAGCTCCTCTTCCGGTCTTTTTTCAAATGCTAATTTGAAATAGTCTGGCTGGCCAGCAATAGACTTCCCTTCCATATTCATTATTAAAAACTTTGTAATGGAGTTGTCTATATCACCGTATTGACCGACAGATTGATGAACTGTTGGGTCCCCGGCAGGATTTCTTTCCGGCATCATATTCCGGATATATAAATATTTATGATCCCGAATAGCTCTAATTGGATAAGAGAGATCTCCTTTTCTTACGTTGGCATGCCGCTCTCGCTCTAGATATACCTGTTCCCTATCTTGTTTTTCACCGGCAAATAATGGCCAGAGTGACTGTCCACTCATTGTTTCTTGTTGCAATCCAGCCGCTTCAACAAAGCTTGGAGCAAAATCTACGAAGTTGACAAAGTCATTGATTATTGTCCCAGGTTTAATTTTCTTAGGATATCTAATTACTAGCGGCATTCGCGTTCCGTAGTCATAGAGGTTTGCTTTTGCTCTGGGGAAAGGCATTCCATTGTCACTCGTCATCACAATAATCGTATTATCCAATTCACCGATTTCTTCAAGCATTTTTATCAATTGACCGCATTCCCTATCGAATCTTTCAATTTCAAAATAGTAATCCAGTATATCGTTTCTTACACAGTCATTATCTGGGAAAAAACCTGGAACTTGAACATCCTCTAAGCTCATCCCAGTCTGAATTCCGGTATTGGTGACATAGGTTCGGTGTGGGTCCGTACTACCAAACCAAAATGTAAAAGGCTGGTCTTTCTCTTTCTGGGATAAAAAAGTTTTGAAATCCTCGTAGCTTTTACCTGCAGGATTATTGTCAAGGCCACTGACTTTAAAATCTCCAGGTCCCCAACCTTTGCGAGTAGAACCAGTGGAGTAGCCTGCTTTTTCAAGTATAGAAACATAGCTGGGGTACTGGGCAGGAAATTCAGACCAAAGATTTCCACCATCTTCATTTTGGTGGGGATACCGGCCTAACAATACGGCCGCTCTTGAAGGAGAACATGAAGGCGAAGCAGTATAAGCATTTGTAAACAAAGCTCCTTCAGCTGCAAGCCTGTCAAAAGTAGGCGTTCTAACTATAGGATCTCCATAAATTCCAGCATGGGGAAAAGACCAATCATCCGCAATTAAGAAGAGAATGTTTGGTTTATTTTCTTGACTTTTGGCAGAGAAATAAAAGAAAAATAGTAGGAACAAAGAGAGCGAATGATGTTTCATAGTTACAGGGCTATTCAGAAATTTAAAACCTTCTGATAGTTTATCCAATCATATTTTCATTTTATGAAGGGTAATGGATCTCACTGTTTCTTTAATCAATCATTAAACTTTCTAATGTTTTATAGCCTCCACGAAGGATATTTAAGTCTACATTTTCGCTAATTCCATTTATTTTTCCTTTTTCAGAAAATTGCCAAATCGTCCAAGAGTCGCTTTCAGGTTCTTTAACTGGATTGTAGTTAGCCACCCAAAGCGGGTAATCTTCAAATCCATTTCCTTCCAAAACATGCCTGTTAAAAGTATCTCCTGTATAAATGATTGGCTTCACTCCATAGTGAGACTCCACTAGTTGCAACCAATTCAAAATCCCTGTTCGGAGGCGTTCTTGAGACTGAATCGTAGAATTTCTTTCGATATCCAAAATAGGCCTTAAATCTCCTTTTTCCAGAGTTACATTCCTGATAAAATTTTCTGCCTGTTTGGTACTGTTTTCGTTTGGCCTATAATAATGATAAGCTCCTTTGACGATATCTAAGGTGTCTAATGATTCCCAATGGTCGTTGAAAAGCTTGTCTTGGTCATAGCCCATAGTAGCCCTAAAAACAAAAAACTGAATTGGCCTATCTTTAATTTGATACTCAAGTCTCTCCCAGAAAATTTCACCTTGATAATGTGAAATATCAACCCCTAGTAAGGGTTCTGGTTGGGTTTTGAAAACATAGTCAAATTTTAAAGCTTCATGTTCAGATATTGGTTTATTTGAATAGGAAGGAACGATATGGAGCTTATTCCAGGAGGTAAAAATCAGAAATCCAGCTCCTGAAGTAACTAGTATTAAAAGAAGGATCAACCCCAAGGGAGTTGATCTCGATTTTTTACGAGGCATAGAGGTGGAATAGAAATCGTTTATCTAGTTAAACGATAAAGAAACAAAGTACTTCTTTTTATCAATTCTGGGTATTCTTTCATATTGATAGTTTCTCCTGGCGCATGTGCTCCTCTTCCTGATGCTCCTAGGCCATCCAAACAATCAACATAGTCTGCTACAAAAGAAATATCTCCGGCTCCTCTGCTGCCAGGGTCTCCTGGTTTTACTTCTCCTAGGCCCATATCCTGACTTAATTCATTTAGAATCTCTGCCAAAGCATAGTTCCCTTCCGTTGGAACCATGGAAGGTAAACCGTCTTCAAAGATAATTTCCGCATCGGTTTGGTTTAGATTTCTATCTACAATAGCCTGCATTTTTGCTCTTGCTGCATTTTTTTGCTCTTCCCCTAAGAATCTTAGATCTCCTGTTACTAGGGCTTCTCTGGCGACAATATTTGTTTTTCCTAATGCTTCTCCCTTTCCGGTTTCGGAATTATAACTGATATCCGAACCACCAATGATCTGTCCTGGATTAAAAGTTAAATATTGTTCACCTGCCAATTCTTCCCTGAACTCGGTCAAGATTCTAGCTGCTTCGTAAATGGCGCCATAACCTACTGATTCTCTAAAAACACCACTTGAGTGTGATTGCCTTCCAGTTGTTTTCAATGTCCATCCACTACTTCCTCTTCTGGCTACTGTGGTGATTCCAAAGCTTTGTGATGTTTCATATGCCAATGCAATATCATGTTCTTTCGCTCTAGAAATAAAGTCTCTTCTAGATAGTTCCTCATCAGCAGAACTCTCCTCATCGCCTGTGAAATACACAGTGATAGTCCTATCCTCTAAAAGACCTAAATCATGCAGCGCTTTTAAGCTTGCAAATATCATGACATCCCCACCTTTCATATCATTTACTCCTTGACCAGTTGCAGTCGAATCATTCAAAAAAGTGAAAGGAGTAAATGGCATATCTTTCTCAAAGACGGTGTCTAAATGTCCAATAAGGAAAAGTTTTTTGCCCTTTGTACCCTTGCGTGTGGCTATAAAATGCCCAGCTCTTTTTGCTTCTGGCGGCAACTTGTACCACTCAGTTTCAAATCCAATTTTCTGAAATTCTCTTTCAAAAACTTTAGAGACTGACTCAACTCCTTCAAAATTGAGAGAACCGGAATTGATATTGGTTACTTCTTCTAAAAGACTAACGGTAGCTTCGTAGTTATTTTCAATTTCAGTGAGCAGTCGTTCTTCGACTTTTGTAAGCTTTTGGGAGAAAACTGTAAAAGTCAATCCAGTAAATAGAATTAATAATAGATATTTTTTCATGTCTGAAAATTAATCCAAATGTAGGAGAAAAGGCGATTTGAAAAGAAAAAATAGCTTTTAAAAAGTAAAAGCTGGTTACTATTACTCAAATTTTGGTTTCTATTTGTTAGGAAATCAAATGGAACAAAGAATGAGTTTTAAACAATAGTGTTTCCAACAAATCCTGACGCTTCTATTTTAATTTTATAGATTTTCATAACTTATCCGAATAAATCTCAAATCATGGCCAATTTTAATATTGACGCAAAAAAAGAAATAACCTATGATGCCATAGTAATTGGTTCAGGTATCAGCGGTGGATGGGCAGCAAAGGAGCTTTGTGAAAATGGACTAAAAACGCTCGTTCTTGAGCGAGGAAGGATTGTGGAGCATGTCAAGGATTACCCTACTATGACGTTGGATCCTTGGGATACAGAGTTAAGGGGTAGCCTCACTCCTGAACAGAAAGCAAGACATCCCAAAGGAATTCGCTCAGGTTTTATCGGAGCCAACAATGAACATTTTCATGCCAATGATGTAGAAAATCCATATACTGAAGTAAAACCTTTCATGTGGGTACGTGCCCATCAAATGGGAGGCAGATCATTGCTTTGGGGAAAACAATGTTACCGCTGGTCGGATCTGGATTTTGAAGCAAACCTAAAAGATGGTCATGGAGTAGATTGGCCAATTCGCTACAAGGATATTGCTCCATGGTATACGCATGTGGAGAAATTTGCCGGGATTTCTGGAGAAGCTTTAGGATTACCTCAATTACCGGATAGCCATTTTCTCCCTCCTATGGAGTTGAATTGTGTGGAGAAGCATATCAAGGAGCGCATCGAAAAAGAATACAATGGTCGGAATATGATCATTGGACGAGTTGCCCACCTCACGGAGCCACTGAATGGGAGAGGGAAATGTCAATTCAGAAATCGTTGTGATCGAGGTTGTCCATATGGAGCTTATTTCAGTAGCAATGCGGTGACTTTGCCAGCCGCTAATGCAACTGGCAATTTGACAATTAGACCTTTTTCTATCGTACAGTCAATTATATATGATGATGCCAGTGGTAAAGCTAGTGGTGTTAGAATTATTGATTCAGAAACCAGCGAGGTGATTGAATACCAAGCCAAAATTATTTTTTGTAATGCTTCTACCTTGAGTAGCACTCAAATCCTGTTGAATTCAACATCAGATCGATTCCCTAAAGGACTCGGAAATGACAGCGGCGAGTTGGGGCATAACCTCATGGATCATACCTATCGAGTTGGAGCCATGGGAAAAGTGGACGGCTTTGATGATCAATATTACAAAGGAAGAAGACCTAATGGAATTTATATTCCTCGCTATTACAACCTGGATGAGCAAACTAAGACAGAAAAATTTGTAAGAGGGTTTGGATTCCAGGGAAGTGGAGGAAGAGCAGGCTGGAGTGCTGGATCCAACCAGGAAAACTTCGGAGGGGAGTTTAAAGATAGTTTGATGAAGCCAGGGCCTTGGGAGTTTTTTATTACTGGATTTGCTGAATGCCTTCCTAACCATGAAAACAAAGTTTATTTGAATAAGGATGTGTTGGATAAGTGGGGTCAGCCAACCCTAAGCGTCGATGCGGAATGGGGATCAAATGAATTGGCTATGAACCAAGTGATCCGAGAAGATGCCAAAGAAATGCTTGAGAAAGCTGGCTTGAAAGATATTGTTGATTTTGATAATGAGCATGAAATGGGCTATGGTATCCATGAAATGGGAACTGCCAGAATGGGTAAGGATCCTAAAACATCTGTTTTAAATGGAAATAATCAGGTGCATGGAGCTAAAAATGTCTTTGTTACAGATGGTGCTTGCATGACATCCTCCTCCTGTGTAAATCCCTCTTTGACCTATATGGCATTGACCGCCAGAGCTGCAAATTTCGCTGTATCCGAACTCAAGAAAAATAATCTTTAATCCTATGAAAAGAAGAGACGCATTACGAAGAACAGCCATGCTTGCAGGGTCGGCAGTTGCTACACCTACCTTGCTTTCCTTACTTCAATCATGCAAGGAGCAAAAAAGGGTCGATTGGATACCGCAACTTTTAAATCAAGAACAGGCAGTCTTTTTGGCATCTTTTGTAGATACTATTTTACCCCGAACTGAAACCCCTGGCGCATTGGATGTAAAAGCAGATATTTTCCTGGATCTGATGTATGCCAAAACATATGATAAGGCGGGACAAGACTATGTAAAGGCTGAAATTGATAAATTTAACGAGAGCTGCAAGAATGAATATGGGGCTGTTTTTGCTGATTTGAGTGAAGAAGACAAATCTGAAGTTTTAAAAAAATCTGAGGCAGAAACTGCCAAATTCAATCCAGGTGTCTGGGGAACGGCTGTCGGAGAGCAAAAACCTGTAGCATTCTATCGACAATTGAAATCCATGACATTGTGGGCTTATTTTTCTTCAGAAGAGGTAGGAAAAAACATCCTGAGTTATGATCCTATTCCGGGTGAATACTTAGGTTGTATACCGCTTTCGGATGTAGGGAATACTTGGAGTTTGTGATGAGCAGCTTGCCTACCGATTGTAGGTCTCAGTGAGCAGTGATTTGTGTTTAAAGTGAATTATTAGAATAAATTAAGACCCCGTCGGGGTCAAATATCATTAGCCCCGCCACGGCGGGCAAGCCAGGCCCCGAAAGATATCGGGGTCAATCCTGGGTAAAAATAGATTAGGTTTCCCCAGCGCTGGCCCGGAATTTTCTTTCGGAGGCAGGATCGTTTTGCCAGCAAGATGTTCTACAAAGCGGATTGGAAATCCTATGATAGAGGTTCGAGATTTCAAATCTCGAACAGCGGGGATTTAAATTATTTTACTCAAAGCTGCCTGATTCATTCTTGGCAGCTTTTTTTAGTTTGTGGTTTTTGATAATCCCGAAAATTAATCCTCCGACAGCTCCTAAAACCAATCCACCTGGACCAGTTACAAAAATTCCTAACAAAGGACCTTGGTTTGCATCAGGCATAAAAATTAGTGGCCCAATAAAACCTATTAAGAAACCTATAATTCCCAATGAAATCATTCCAGTCAGAACATATTTACCCAAAGAATGAGAGGAGTTCTTAGAGAAGGTATTTTTGCTCCAAACTGTTTTAGCGAGAAAGAGAGCTAACCCAAAGCTTATAATAGATTGGAGAATATTTATCCAGGTTGGAAACGTTTCGATTCCAAATGTGACCGAAACGAGGATCACTAGAATCCAATTAGAAAAATAGAATGCTCCCAAAAAAGCCAACAGGGTAATCACTATTCTTAATAATTTATTCATAATACAAAAACTCAGTTTTTTCAAAGTACTAAATGATTTCCAGAGAGTTATTACTTGGGATGTGATAAACCGCTATTCCTTGGACGTTTTCTTCAATCCAGGATTTCATAAATTCTGAGCCACCTTCTTCGCTTGCCGAATGACCGATAACTATCAAGCCTAATTTCTCGCCCATTTCATTCGCGTTTCTGACATATTCTGGAGTTTCCCATTCCGGGCTTTCTCCGCAAATCAACACATCAGGTTTTTCCTGCATGATCAATTCTATTTGTCTTCTACCTCCAATGGCACCCGGAAGAAGGAGTATTTTGGATGCTTTTTGATCCAGATTTCCCACATATCTCAAAGCTGGAACTTCCATCTTTTCTTTGATATGGGTGATGAGGTTTCTCAAGGTTGTTTCAGGAAGGTTTAATACGGCGTTTTGTTGGTAATAGTCATTCCAACCCAATTCATCTACCACACCTTTTTGTACCCCATCGATTTGGAGCCTATGGACATAATCGTGATTTCGCCAAACGGCAATCCCATGTTCCTCCAGAAGGTTTTTCTTGAATTCGTAAACTGGTTCTCCATCCAGCCAGGCAGTTTCATCTAAATGATTGTAAAAAGTGGGTTCGTGCACGATGATAAAGTTCGCATTCAACTCAATGGCTTTGCGGATCACTGTCAAAGTCGCAAACATGGTGGTGACTATCCCAGTGACTTGCTGATCGCGGTTCCCTGATTTCAGCGTATCAACCGTAGGGCTGAAAGGCGAATTGGGAACTTTGGAAATAAAGAGATCCATGATTTCTCCAACGGTGTATTCAGCTCCTCTGGAAGCAGCAAAAAGATCCAATGGATTCAGAAAGATACCAGTTCCCAAAATGGCAGAGGTTTTTAAAAGGAAATCACGTCGGTTGGATTGGGGCTTCTTCATAGTTAGATCGATTTACCTAAAGATAAGGAAGGGTTTTTATTTTGGGGAAAGATTTGCAGTGGATCTTAAAAGTGAATTAAGTCTATGAAAATGCTTCTCGCCCTCTAGAATAGAACATAAAACCATCCTTAATTATGAATTTTAATCCTGCTTTCATGCCTAATTTTCCCCTGTCCCAGTAAGATACTTATTTTCGACGATTCTCGTCCTAGGTTTTTACCACCTCTCTCGTAGAAAAGTCGTAAAAGAGTCGTAGCAAATAAGTAGCAATAAAAGCTGAGATTAGGTTGAGAATACTTCTGGTGTAGGGTTCATATTCTAGGGTTAGGGGGGTTAAAAAAAGCTGTTAGAGAAGTAAAGAGGTTCAGATTCTTTTTAATAAAAAAACGTAGATGCAATCTACGCTTGGAAGGGGTAGTTTGCTACTAACGGTTAGTATAAGCGGTCGTTTTAATGCCGCTTATACATTGTTGGCTACAGTTTTAGTTTTCTTCTAGTTGATACACTTTTTTCCCGTTGAACCAAGTTTCCAATACCTTGATCTCTGAGATATTTGTCGGTTCAACTTTTCGTGGGTCTTCTTCTAAAATCACCATATCAGCATATTTACCCACTTCCAAACTACCTATTTCGTCCTCACTCATCAACTGCCAGGCTGCATGGGCAGTTACAGCTTTTATGGCTGATTCTACCGAAATTGCTTCTTGTGGTGCCAATTGATAATCAGGCTCTTTCCAGGTTCTTCGGGTCACAGCAGTTTCTATCATCTCTAATGGTAGGGTATTGGTTACCATAAAATCTGAATGCAAGCTAAAAGGCATATTTACTTTCTCCACGCTCGCACATCGGTCAAGCAATTGCACCTTTTCTTTACCAAATACTTCATCCCTCATAAATGTACCCCAGTAATATACATGCCCAATGAGAAAACTTGGGGTAACCCCTAATTCCTTCATCTTCCGTATTTGGTCGTCATGTAATATGGAAGCATGTTCAATTCTTGGCCTTAGTCCCTCGAATTCGTAGCCTTCATCTTTAAGTCGCTGTAATACGGCCAAAATATTATCGATAGCCTTATCTCCGTTACCGTGAATGGCCAATTGGAAACCCTGTTCAGTTCTTTCCTTGGCATAGGAATATAAGTCATCAACACTGGTATATTCATTTCCAAAACTGGTCATATGTGAGGCGCTACAACAGTATGTTTCTCTCTGTAGTCCTGTAAAACCTTGGTTGGAACCATCGGCAACTAATTTAAAACCAACAACTTTTGCCAAGTCATTGCCAGTGTTGTTTTTGAGTCCAATTTCATTCCATTGATCATTTATAATATAGGAGGGGTAAGCGCGTAATCTCACGTGAAAAGCTTCATTTTTTGCAGCTTCAAGCATGATTTCTAAATCCGCAGGAGAGTTGGTTGCTGCGCCTAAAGCAAATTCAGAAGAGGTAGTTACCCCTTCGGCACTCCACTCATCTAATAGCTCTAAAAGTGCGGGAACTGGGTCGTAAGTTTGCATTTTAGGATTAGCTGTCATGACTTGAATAAATGAGAGCATATTCTTCATAACCCCATTTAAATTTCCTTGGGAGTCTTTTACAAATTCAGCACCGTCTGGATTTTCGACAGTAGAGTCTATTCCGGATGCTTCAAAGGCCCTGGAGTTGGCATATGCCAAGTGGCCTGAAGCATTAAGAATAAAAATGGGATGCTGAGTTGAAATGCTATCAAGTATGCTCGTAGTCAATTCTTCTGGCCCATCCTGCACAGCGGGGTCCCAATTTCTGCCGGTTATCCAATCGCCTTCCGGTGTCTCTTTTACTTTTTGCCTAAGATATTCCAAAACCTCTTCAGTTGTTTTGAAACGAGACATGCCGATATAATCCATTAAGTTATTAGCTAAAGCACCCGATACGGCATGCGAATGTGCATCAATGAATCCAGGAAGCATGGTTCGTCCCTCGAGATCAATTAGTTTGGCGCTTTGACCGTACTCGTTGTTAAGGTTCTCAAAACTTCCCACTGCAACAATTTTTTGATCTTTAATCACCATTGCTTCAACTTCTGAAAACGCCTCATCTACCGTCAAGATAGTACCTCCATGAAATAGGGTATAATTTTGTTCTACCTCTTGTTGTTCTTTGCATGAAAAGGCACCGAGCATGACCATTACGAGTAGTGCCATTTTTGACTTTTTATAAAGATTTTTCATTACCATTTATGGATTGAATTAGAAACTGACTTTTCCATTGGATTATTTAAGAATATAACGGTTATTCCCTCAAGAAAGAATACAAATCCAAATGTAAGGTTTGATTCGATGAAAGGAAGTGGAGCCAAATAAAGATTACCAGTTTCTCTTGCTGTAGATTCCTATTGAGCTTTTAACCCAAGACCAAGGCACAGGATGAGTACAGATAAGATAATTCTTTTCACAATTTACTTAATTGAATAAGATTGACAGAAATGATCAAGTATGCTCTTTCAGCAAGAGGATTCATAGTCGCACTAGCCTTGACCGGTAATTTGAGTTGATTATTGATTACAAATTCCCGGGTAGCACTTGCTCCAATATTATTGATCCCTGGCCGATCACCATAGAATTGAGGTCCAGAAAAATTTGTCCAGCTAAAGCTTCCTCCTAAAAAGGCCTGAAACTTATAATTTTCGGCATACCATGAATATTCAAGCTCTAAATACTGGGAATACCGTTGGTCTGTCCTTACCAAGGTAGTTTCCCCGTCAACTTCCTCTTCTTTAAAATTGGTGTCGCGACCAAACAGTAAAGTCGAAGACATGATGTTCCAATGCTTCTTTTTGTCTAATGCCGCATTCACGGCAAAATCTAATAATCCCCTAGTTGTTTTGGGATTAAAGTCGAAGAGTCCACTAGGTTCTTGGATGTCTGTAATGCCTTGGGTAAAGTTGTACCAATACTCTAAACGAAAATTTATTCGAGGAAGACTGTAAAGCAGAATGAAATCAGTTTCCTGATAGACCCCGTCCATACCTACACCACCATACATCGCAACTATCCAGTTTTTCCAAATCACGCCCGCATTTGTTGAAAGTGTAGGCGATTTTGATGGTAACAAACCCCTGAAATAATTTTGGGATTTTAGACTAAAGGCCATATCAAAATGAACTTTTGTCTCGCTCACATTAAATAAACTGTCTTCTAGGATTTCATTTTCATTTTGGGCAAACACTGAAAATGACAGTAGAGATGTCAAAATTACAGCTAACAGTTGAGCTTTTACTTTCATTTTGTTTTCATTGTTGCCAACTTGTTTATTGCTAAACCTTTTGGTGATCTATTCAGCCGATTTGGACAGATATATGCACCTTTGGTAAATTTATTTTTATTAGATCTTTAAAAAGACTTCAGTCCTTTTTAAGAATTCCTTTCTTTGATTTTTCTGAATTGATATCCCAAAAATTTCTGGATAAAACTCAAAAAATTCTGGACTATTGAATTTATATCTTTGGCTCCAGAGGTATTGGTTTTTTTGTGTCTAAATTAAGAATCTCGTTGAGAAAATCACTATCCTAATATTATTTTGTATTGAAAAAAGTGCAGGTTGTCCTGTTGATTTGTGGACTCTTTTATGGGGTTGAGAAAAAAATTGTCCAAAAAAAAGCCGTTCACTAAGAAGCAAACGGCTTGAATTCATTCGAATGGGAATTAATTTACTGAGAGACCAGAAATCCAGATAAAGCGCTTTCCATTTGCTCCCATATGGTCTTGGGCGAATGTCAGCGGCCCTACTTGTTTCTCATTTTCCCAAGTCCAAGTAGCTCCTTGTTCACCATTTCCTCTTCGGAATGTCCACTCCAGGATCTTATTATTTTCATCTAAGTACAGATCGTAAGCATCTCCTGGCGTATAGCCGTCACCTGAGTTATAAATGATAGTTAGTTTTGTGGAAGTAGTTCCTTTTAGAGGGGTACTTACCCCTTCTTCTGTCTCAAAAGTATATCCAGAGTCCCAACCTAATTGGAAAGGCATCATCGCCCAATATTTATCATTTATAAAAGCTCGGTCTTCAGGAGGAAGTGAATCTGTCATTAAGCTATAAGAATAAGTAGTATCCGGATCTGAATAGGCTACTGTCTTATCTTTCATATTCCAGACGTAGGATCTGGAAAGCACATTCACAGAGTCCCGCTGTACGTTCCAGGTAAAACCAATACTATTAACCTGATCCATTTGATCAAAGCCATAAGCCATAGCCACTTTCATTGGGAGGGTATCTGGAAGAGTTTCTTTGGGTTGGCAAGAGCTCAAAGCCCAGACTAAAAGAATTACAAAGCTTAATTGTTTCATGGTGTGTCGTTTTTCAAAGTACATAAGTTACTATGAATTCGATTTGTTTTTAATTAATAGCGAAATAATTTGAGGTATTCCCCTTTTTTTGCCGTGGCCTGTGTCTATTTC
>NZ_JBCLWJ010000013.1:0-143364 GCF_039563885.1 Algoriphagus sp. SE2
ACCTATTAGACGATCTTAAGACACATAATCCGGTCATTTCTCTTCTGCCCGATAAAAAACATCCTGCACCGCTTCCCGAATACCCAAACTGTATAATTTTCGGTGGTCTCTTGTCGGGTAAACCCGATTGGATAGAAAGATATAGGTAAGTTTCTTTTCGGGATCGGCCCAGACGAAGGTTCCCGTAAATCCCGAATGACCAAAACTCGCAGGGCTTGCCAAAGGGGATGGATATGCTTCGCCCAAGGGTAGCTCGGAATTATTCAACATTGGTTTGTCAAAACCTAAGCCACGTCGGTTTTCATTTTCGGGGTATTGCACTTCGGTAAACTCTTTCACGGTTTCTGCCGAAATCAGCTGTTTGCCATCCTCATTTCCATAATGCTGATATAAGAGCATCAATTTGGCTAAGTCATCGGCTGTAGCAAACAAACCTGCATTCCCTGAAACGCTTCCTTTAAGCGCCGCGTTTTCGTCATGTACCCAGCCTTTTACCAATGATTTCCGAAAGAGGGAATCCACCTCCGTGGGAACCATGTCGTTTTCAAATTTTTTGCTCGATGGAAGATATCCCAGAGTATGCGCCCCTATTGGTTGATAGAAATTCTCTTCCAGATATGTTTGGTAATCAGTTCCCGTGAGTTGCTCGATCAAACTGGGGAAAATCAAAAAAGTAAGTCCCGAATAGAGGTATTTCTTTTCATCCGATACATCTGATCGGTTGATGATTCGGTTCATTTTCCGCTCAAAGCGATCATTGATATACAACCCATCATATACTTGACCCTGATATCGTTTATCGGAAGTATCATGCACAAATCTTCTTTTGACCTTGCCATTCTTCCGAACCACTTTATTCAAAAACACAATGTATGGAACCAAACCAGCCTGATGAGCCAAAATCTCCCGAAGAGTCAGATCTTTTTTGTCTTTTCGGTTTCTCCAAGGTTTCCAGTAGTTGCTGAAAGGTTCGTCTAGATCCAGCTTCCCTTCATCAACCAATTTCATTAAAGCGGGTAAAGGCCCGGTAATTTTGGTTACCGATGCTAAATCGTATAAGTCATTCAAGGCAACAGGCTGAATGTTATCGTAGGTGTGATAGCCATAGGCTTTGTGAAAAATCACCGTATCGTTCTTTGCTACCAATACCTGTGCTCCCGGAAAAGCCAAACTGTCGATTCCCATTTGCATGATGGAATCTACTTTTTGATTGATGTACGCTTCATCAAAACCTAAGGAAGCAGGCCTGGCATGAACCAGTTCTTTTTGGGCAAATCCAAATCTGATCAGAGAAGTAAGTAAGAAAAACGAAAAGGCTAATTTTTTCATTCTGATGGAGTCAAGTTTGATCCTCAAATATGCAAAAATCTATTGCGAAATAATTGGCTATGGTATTAGCGGCCGGCTTGATTGATTTAGAGACTTCTTCCCTCCTTTTTTAGGCCATTTGATACAGGAATAAGGATGAACTCGATTGGCAACCTAAATCACGGTAAGTATCAACTCCACTCTATTGGAAATAAAATCTACCTTAATAGGTAATGCCTCCACTCCCGGCACCATATTGAATGTTCTGCTTTTTTGAGTCTCAATGATACTCAAAGACACATTCGCAGCGATCCTTACCCTACCCTCAGGTTTGGTGATGAGGATTACATTTTCTTCAGGCTGCTCAACTGGCTCATTGTTTTTTGAAATGATGGGTAGAGTAAATGAGGTTTTTCCTTTTATACTTTGCTTGGTTTCTACAAGTATGCGCAACTCTGTATCTGAGCAAAAATAGGTGATTTTAAATTGGGAGGCAGAGCCTTCTAGCGTTTCCCTGTCTTCATTTTTCAGATTCACGTCGCCAGAAATTCTGATTTCTCCATCTTGATCATCGGAGTCAAAGTTGGCAGTTAAATCATAGAGATTCGTGAACCACTTTCCATCTTGATAGGTCTCCACCCGTGGAGTTAAGGCAATATCTTTTCCCGGAGCATCTTGCTGATTTAAAGGTTCCATCAATCGGTACACAGCCAAACTTGCAGCGCATAGCAAACCTACCCGAGAATGATAAAGCATTCCTAATGAATTTCCTGTGGCTTGCCTGAGATCCATTTTGGGATAATACTCCGCATCATATGCGGAAACAGTTCCCCTCCAATCTCCTCTTGCAAATAAAACGGTATCCAGTTCTTCAAAATATCGGAGCCCATTAGATGCTGCTCGGGGAAGTGGATTCGTCTTTGTTATGGGAGGCATCTGATCCCAGTGATCCAGGATTACCGCCAGTGATTTAGTATGGGTGAAGGTATGATGAATGCAAGGTTTGATACCGTGGGAAACATAATGGGGACCACCGTGAAGTAATCCATTTGTAGTACAGCGCTTAAGGAGTTCTGTGTTTTTAAATGCAGCAGTACCAAAAGCAGGGTTATAGCCGGCCATAAGACTAAATGCAGGTTGACATCCATCGCAGGTTCTACTGCCCCAATAGGTCCACTTAAACATTCTGGTACCCCAACTATTATCAAACCCACCATCGGGAAGCATAAACTCCATATGACTTTCTAGGGATTTCTGCACAATTCTCAGTAATTCCTCATCCTTCTCATGTAATGCATATAAGACCAAACTATTGAGCGATTCTTCTACATTATACCCTAAGTCAATTCCGGGAAGACCTTTTTCACTCCTTTGATGCGCTGACGGTTTGATTTCACCATACAAAAGTGCATTGTCCTCAGTGAAATAGGACTTCACTTCCGAAGCAAGTTTTTTGCTAAGAGCGATATAATTTGGTTCATCCAACAAATTCCCAATCAGGTTCATCGCATAGATATTTGTCGCCCCATAGTTCACGTTTGTGGAATCAATGGCTGGAAACTTCTGATAAATAAATTCTGCTGCTTCCCCTAAACGATTTTTCCAATTTTGGTATCGCACCTCATCCAACAAATCACCGTGATATTTCAAGGTTTCAGCAAGCGCAATCGCTCCGAAAACTGTGGTTCCGTTCCATGAGTTTGGATTGATATCATTCGTCCAACTTCCATCAGGTTGGGAAACATTTTGACTCCATTCAAATACTGTGATACCTGCATTCAGATATTTTTTGTCACCCGTAGCTTTCGCTAGGTAGAAAAAAGGATAAACAGCATCGGAGGCCCGACCGTGAATGGTATCACAAGCAGGACAATCTAACAATCCATGAAGTTTTGGATCTGAAGGATCCATGATTTGAACCTCAATCATTCCATCACACCAATCTTTTAAAAGATTAAAAACCAACATTTTATACTCTTCCGATTGGAAAGGAATACTCTCCGAATTGGCAAAAAGTTCAGCATAAGGCATTGAAAGCCCCATACCTGTCAATGCTGTAGCATGGATAAATTTTCTTCTATTCATTGATTAAATATGAAGTAGGAAATGTCTCGGTAAAGAGGCTCCTAGTGTAAGTTTTGTTTGATGATCTGACTTGGCTTGTATCCTATTCTATCGGCCTGCACCCAGATCGAATCAGCTTCTTTCACGTCGATAGGTCCTTGGTAAATCATCCAGGCAGCTGATTGCTTCCCATCCCTATTGACTAATTTATACCCGATGGAAGCTCCCTCTGTAGCAGATTCGATTTCAACTTTATCCCCGGTGATGGTAATCTTGGGATCAGCCGTCGTTGGTTTGCTGTCTGCTCCATCCCAAAGTCTTTGAATAAGTTCTCGTTCCGGTAAATTGGGGTCGTCCCCAATTTCATTTAGCCAGCGATCCATCTCTTGACTCAGCTCTTTGAGTTTATCCTGATAGGCGGGGTCATCAGCAAGATTGTTGAGCTCATACGGATCCAACTCGCAATCGAACAACTCTTCCTTGGGCTTGGAATCCCGAAACCATTGCGCCTGATATTCATTCAATTCCCCTGCTTCTTTTAAGCGCAAGAGTTCCTGCATGCTCGGGATTCGCTCTCTGTAGGACAATGGTAGGTAATACCCTTGATTGGGGCGGTAGTTTCGGATGTATTTGAATCTCTTATCACGAACAGCGCGAATGGCATCTGTCACTTCATCAAATCGATCGGCAGCTGCATGAATGTATTGGCGTGGATTTTCAGCTTTATATTTTCCTAAAAAAGCCTGCCCTTGCATATACTGAGGAGGCTCCTCTCCGATCAAGGAAAGTAAGGTGGGAGCAAAGTCTACAAAACTGACTAACTGATCATCAATAGATCCAGCTCTCCAGGAATCCGGAAATCGGATGATCATTGGCGTATTTAAGCCAGTGTCATAGATCAAGCGCTTTTCTCTGGGAAGCGGACCTCCATGATCTCCATAAAAAATGATAATTGTGTTTTCTAAAAGTCCGTCCTCCTCTAGCTGCTCCAAAACTGCTCCCAATTGCCTGTCCATTTCGGAAATATTATTATATAATTTCCACATGTCACGCTGCACGATGGGCGTATTTGGAAGATATGGAGGAACAGGAAATTCTTGGTCTTTGGAAACATGAACAGGTGTTTCTTCTTCCGTCATATTTCCCGACTCCCATTTGTAGGTAGTATCACCTGCATGATAATGCCTCATCTCGATATGTCTAAATCCATAGGGTTCAAAAAGCCCGGACTCATGGGTGGTGGTAAAGTTGAAAATGGAAAAAAATGGCTGATCTGCTGCTCTATTTCTCCAATGGGCATAGGGACCACTCTCATCCCAGGCTGTGACCGGGGCTTGGAACTGATAATCTTCTTTGAAATTATTGCTGGTATAATAGCCATTCTCCCGCAAAAGCTCACTCACCATCTTCACTTCAGGACCTGGAACCGCTTCATAGGAAGGAAGTCCCGTAACCTCTGTGTAGGAAGTTGTGCGCATGTGGTTTGCACCAATACTAGAAGGATACATTCCCGTGGCTATGGCTGCCCTGCTCGGTGCACATACGCCCGAAGTAGAGTACAAATTGTGGTAAATAACTCCTTCTCTTGCTAAACGATTCAAATTGGGAGTAATGGCACTGGAATCACCAAAAGCAGGAATGTATTCTCCCATATCTTCTGTCACCAACCATAAAATATTGGGACGATCCGGGAGTTGATAGGTACTTTCCGCAGATTCCTTTTCTGATTCTGAAGGATTACATCCAAAAACAACTAACAGAATAACAAGCACTTGCAAAAGAATTTTGTCTATGCGGTTTTTCTTTCTTTTGATAAGTAAATTTTTCACAGGGCTTTTGAATTTAAAGTTTTTTGGAAGCTAATTTTCTTTCTTAAAAAGACTGGAACTCTCTATAAGTTAATTAAATCATAAATCAGAAGGAATTGAATTCAACTGAATGGTATGTTTCCCTGGCCCTAGTCTGATAGTCCCAAATGCTATAGCAAATTTTCGCCAGAAAGAATCTCACTAGTATAAGTTTGTAATCGATCTTAGAAAAACTCTTTTAAATAGGAATCTTTAAAATAAATTAAATAGGTTCATGCACCATCCTGTTGTATTCGTCTCGACCCTAAAAATTTTTTACTTTAAAATCTATCGGGAGTTTTTATTCGCAGCATATTCTATAAAGTTATTGCCTTCAAAATTCCAGATACAATACCTGCAATTGGACAACTTCTCAATTTGCTCTATTTTTACAAAAGACCTAAACCCATTAACCTATGCAAAAAACTTTTCTACTCACCCTACTCCTATGCCTTGGATTAAACTTGGCATTTGCTCAAAAAGGAACCAAAGAGCGAATCAAAGTACACAGCGTTGCCCTGGAGGACAATCTAATTGGAGATCTGGCAGACAGGGATGTAACGGTTTACCTCCCTCCTTCTTATCAAACTAATCCTGATAAACATTTTCCTGTTCTCTACATGCTCCATGGGTTTACCGATACAGATTCTCAGTGGTTTGGTTGGGAGGATCATTGGATCAACCTTCAGAATGTAATCGAGCAGTCGCTTGGATCAGGTACTTCCAAAGAGATGATTGTGGTGATGCCTAATGCTTACAATACCTTTAAAGGAAGCATGTATGCCAGTTCGGAAACCGTAGGAGACTGGGAAACCTTCGTCACCAAAGAGCTGGTGAGCTACATCGACGCCAAGTACCGAACGCTACCCAATAAAGCTAGCAGAGGACTTGCCGGACACTCCATGGGGGGTTACGGAACACTTCGATTGGGAATGAAATATCCAGAAGTATATTCAGCGATATATGCTTTGAGTCCATGCTGTATGGACGGAGGGGCCAGTACCGATCCTGAGTTGATCTCTAAATTGGAGAAATTAACCCCAGACCAGATTAATGAAACTTCATTTTTTGAAATAGCGGCATTGGCCACTTCGGCGGCTTTTGCGCCTAATCCTAATAACCCTCCTTTTTACTTGGATCTCCCAGCAAAGGATGGATCACCCAGAGAAGATATTATCAATAAGATCACTGCTAACCGAACGCTTACCATTATTGATCAATATATCCCTAACCTTAAAAGACTTAAAGCGATTGGAATGGATGCAGGAACTGAGGATAGAGGCATCAGCGCAGCCACTAAAAAGCTGCATGAGGTCTTGGACTCTTATGAGATCGAGCATCTTTATGAAAGCTACGAAGGCGACCATCTCAACCGCATCGCCGAACGCATAGAAACGAAAGCCTTGCCTTTCTTTTCGGAGCACTTGGTTTTTCAGAAAAGCACAGTCAGTGAAATCATTGAAGACGGTGGAACCGGTGAATATCCATCAGTAATGACCTCGGAAATCAGCTTGCCAGCACATACTATCTTTAGACCTCAAAACATTGATTCTTTTGGAGGAGCAAAAAAGCTTCCTGTGATTGCCTGGGGAAATGGTGCTTGTTTCGACTCCCCTTGGGAGCATGTCAACTTCCTCAATGAAATAGCTTCCCATGGTTTTCTGGTTGTGGCGATCGGTACCATGCCTAAGCAGACTGATGTTCGCTCCAAATCACAAAAACTATTAGATGCCATTGACTGGGCCATTGCGCAGAATAATGATCCCAAGAGCCCTTATTACCAAAAGATTGACACGGAGCATATAGCAGTGAGCGGAATGTCCTGCGGTGGGCTTCAGACTATTGAAGTTGCCGGAGATCCAAGAATTACCACAGTTGGGGTATTTAACAGTGGCGTATTAGGAAACCCTGGTGGAGGAATGCCCGGCATGCCTCAGGTCAATAAGGACCAATTAAATAGGATTAAGGTTCCTACCCTCTATTTACTGGGTGGGGAATCTGACATCGCCTATGGAAACGGAATGGACGATTTCAATCGTATCAATCATATTCCTGTATTTGTGGGCAACTTGGATGTAGGACATGGTGGTACGTATGGACAGCCCCATGGTGGTGAATTTGCCCGGGTAGCACTCAACTGGTATTTATGGCAACTAAAAGGAGATGAGGAAGCAGGAAAACTTTTCTCGACAAACCCTCCGGGACTTTCGAAATCAGAGGGCTGGGTTGTAGAAAAGAAAAATATGGACTAAGCTATAAAAATCCATTTCCCTGCCTACCGAAAGGCAGGCATCCTATAACATAGAATGAGATTTCTCTCTCGCCCTGTGGCGGTTCGAAATGACTACTTACACAATTACAGTAAACAAAATTGGTCATTTCCATGCCTTCGGCAGGCAGGCGAAAGAGGTAACGGATAGGAGTTTTTTAGTTGAATAGTTTTACCGACTGAGAAATTTATTTCCATGAAGTTTGTTTTTAAATAATGAGATTTCTCCCTGCGGTCGAAATGACAGTATTTATAGATGAAACTTCTGATATTCAACTCACGAAGAATGCCGAGGGTGCAATGCGGAACCCCAAAAGCTCTTTTCTTTTTAAATTGAAGAATAATTGAATTCGAAACCCAAGTAATTCAGCCCAAAATGAAACCAAAAACACTTATTTTCTTCTTCTTAGCTTTTACTATTCTTCAAGTTGCCAATTGTCAAAACGTTCAAATCCCTCATGTGATTTTTGATACGGATATGGGGCCTGATTATGATGATGTAGGGGCTATCACCTTACTTCATGCTTTTGCAGATCAGGAAAAAATTGAAATTCTAGCTACGATGGCAAGCACAAAGTATGAAGGAGTAGCCGGTGTACTTGATGTATTGAATACTTACTTCCAAAGGCCTGATTTGCCAATTGGAGTACCAAAGAGTAAGGCAATAGAACAGCGGGATCGGCAACATTGGACGGATACTTTATTGGCAAATTATCCTCACAGCATACAAAAGAATAGTGAGGCTCCAGATGCAGTGACTTTGTATCGAAAAATCCTCTCTTCACAACCTGATGAAAGCGTCACCCTTATTACGGTTGGTTTCTTCACCAATATCGCCAATCTCCTGCAATCCAATCCTGATGAATTCTCTACCCTATCAGGTGCTGAATTAATAAAAAAGAAGGTGGTAAAAATGGTAAGCATGGCCGGCTATTTTCCCGAAGGATCAGAATTTAACGTAAATCAAGATCCTTCAGCTTCCAAATATGTGGTAGAACATTTCCCGAAGCCTATCATTTTTAGCGGGTTCGAAATTGGTAAGGAAATACATACCGGAATTCCTTTAATAAGAAATAAAGCTATTGTAAACAGTCCAGTGAAAGATGCTTTTTCAATATCCATTCCAATGGATGAGCAAGATAAAAATGGCAGAATGAGTTGGGATCAAACGGCTGTGTATGTCGCCTCACTGGGATTCGAGAAATATTTCACCTTGAAAGAAGGTAAAATGACTGTTGCAGATGATGGATCAAACAAATGGGACCGATCAGGTAAAGGCCAGTACAAGCTAACCGGTAAGAGCAATATGATGGGGATTGAAGAGGAAATCAATACCCTTATGATGCATCAGCCAATCAAGAAATAGGTTTTTTGGGAAATAGTTTGTTTTTGCCTTGCTCTAAAAATGATTCTTTAAACTACTTTCTATGCATCAGTTGAATCCTGAAATATTTTTGATTTAAAAGAATTTATTTTGTTGTGTTTTGTATAATCCTTAGATTAAGGTACTTACACGATTCGGTAGGTCCAGATATACTCTTTTTTTAAACAGAATCTTTTTTTTAAATAAGAATTTTAAAACATCAGCTATAATGTCATGAAACATTTTCTCAAATCAAGCTACCTAATTATTCTAGTTTCTTCCTTGATCAGCTGTACAACTACGGCATCAATTTTTGATCAAATGTCTTATAAAGAGACCATTTCAGCTAAAATTGAAGCACTTGCTCTTATGGACAAAGCTACTGAAAACTACCAAAGTCAAAAGGAGGCAATAGATGCTGTAACCTTAGAAATGGCTAAAGTATACGAGTATGAAAAAAATCGCCCAAATAATACAGAAACAATAAAAATGTGGGAGCTTTTGATGAACCCTGAAAAGAACCTGTTTGGTGGATTTATGAAGCGTTGGGAGTCGGAATCCACTTTAAGCAAAGTCTTTGTGGACGAAGCAAAGCCTCAGATTGAGAAAGCTTTTGATATTATTTTAGGGCTAGAAAATAAAAAAGTAAAGCCTGAAGAAGCTAATTCATTTTTAAACAACAACTGATATGAAGCCTGACTTTAACGAAATCTTTGATGAATTAAAAAAAGGGGCCAGTGAGCTCTCAAGTTCGACTCTTAATGAATATAAAGATGAAGCGGAAGCGGATCTTAAGGATTTCCTTTCAGACTCAAAAGCTTCTTTAGAGAGATGGACTCTCCTATTAGCTAGTGGTGACCTTACTAAAAAAGATTTTGAATGGTTGGTACAGAGTCAGAAAGATCTTTTGGTCATGAAAGCTTTAAGTCAAGCAGGACTCAGTAAGATTAGATTAGATCAATTTAAAACGGGTTCTATAAATCTTGTCATTGGTACCATACTAAATAAAATAAGCAAACCTGAGCAGGAGTAGATATATTGGTGCTAATCAATAAACCATCTTTTCTTAGGAATCTGTTTAGCGGACAAAAAGTTTTTGAATAAGATAAGAACTGATTTACGCTGATTTTTTAAACCAGCTGATACATTAAAAAAATCTGCTAGGGGAAACGTCCGCTACAGCAGACGAAATCAGCTGTTTTTTCACATTTCTGAGGGATAGCTATCAGTGAAATCTATACGAAAACTACGAACGCGACCGTCTTAACCATATCAATCATATCCCTGTATATGTGTGTCCTCCGGAAGAAAAAAGTGAGGAATCCCCCTACTTCCTAAAATAATAATCAAAACCTGTACAAAAGCGCATTAATTCAGTGTCTTGATGTAAGCCAACAGATCAGAAATCTGCTCGTCCGAAAAATTATCGATCAGGCCTTTTGGCATAAAGGAACGACCAATCAAATGGCCTTCAAATCTAATTTCCGAAGCTTGGATAAACTGTTTAGAACCTCCCATAAATCCTAGTGTGGTTCCTCTTTCATCTTTTTTGACCAGATACCCTTCTATATTGCTTCCGTCATTCTTCGTAACCCGATAGAGCGAATAATTACTTTCTACTGCGGCATCAGGATTGAGGATTGCAGTCAAAAGCGCTTCATTTTCCCGTGAGGAGGATCCATCCAAAGCGGGTGCAAAATCAAAGCCCTGATTGCCCACTGCATGACACATAAGGCAGGTTTGAAAAAGGGTCTTCCCATTTTTTGGGTTTCCTTCCCCTTTCTCTGCAAGTACCATTAATCGCTGCAATTCAGTTTCCAATTCACTTTTCTCCTCTTTGGTTCTGTTTTTCACCAACTCAAAAAGTTCTATTCCCCTTTCATCGCTTGAATTAGATTGATATACTTTTTCTGCACTTGAAAGGTCGAACTCATTAGCATAAATCAGTTCATCCTCAAGCAGGCTTTTTAGAAGTTCTGTCCCTTCTTTGGAATTAGCCATTAGATTGATCACCTTTTTCTTTTGCTCCAAATCCAATGTTGGTAACCAACCTGCTAAAATAGAATTTGCTTCATCCAAATCTGAAATCGCTACTGTCTGCACGGCAGAAGCCCTTAGATCTGCTCCCAAAGTTTCCATTTTTGAAAGCTTGATGAAGGTTTCTTTGTTTTCGGTCGGTTGATTGCTAAGTGCGGACATATATAATCGGATCATTTCAGGAGTAGAATTAGGATCGAACAGTGGGATTACTTCACTTCTTAATCCTTGAATATTCAATTTTCCTACTGCTTCCAACCCCAGCATTTGGTTTGAAACATCCTTGCTTGTCAACAAATATCTTACAGGTTCCTTTAATGCTTTGGCCAATTCCTCTGATTGTACCTTAGCCAAATGAGTCAAAGTCAGGGAAACATGTTTTACCGCCATTTCCTTATTTTCTAATATCGGCAATACTAAATTCCTCACTTCCCGATTCTCCAACATTTCCGCAACTAAAAGAAATGTCACTTCGTCCAGCTCCTTGATGTTATTTTTCTTCCAAAGATCTACAAAGACCTGTTCCCTTTCATTTTTTGGTAATACCTGACTTGCCCAGATCAGATTCGATGTTTCGTAAGTTGACGCAGCAGAAGATCGAATAAAGCTTAACAGTTCATTCGGATAATTTTCAAGGGCTTTTCTGGCAAGAAACCGTTCAAAATTTCGCTCATAAGGTCCTCCCATTGCATTTCCTTCAAGAGGTGGTTTACATGCCTCCACCAACAGTTCAATCGTTGCCGCATTCGCAGTATTAACAGCATCCAATGTTCGGAGTACCTGAGAACGTATCATGGGATTGCTGTCCATCGATGGATTTTTGAGTAAAGCAGCGAGCTCTGTTGCATTTAAAGAAAAGGATTGCAAGGAGCGGATAGCTTCTCTTCTCAGGTTATCTAATGGGCTTTTCAACAACATTTCCATCAAATTTTGATCGTAATGCTTGATTCCTTCCAAAGACCAAAGCGCCAGTATTCTGGTGATTTCATCCGCTTGGGTATCAGAAGCAAGTGCAATCAAGTCTTTGGCAAGTTGACTGGTCTCTTCAATCGGTCGATCACTGATCTGGTGCCAAGCAGCTCTCTTTTCCCAAATTGAGGGAGACTTAAGGTATCCTACAAGGTCACTTGTTTTTACTTCATAAAAATTTGGTATCGCTCGAGGCTTTTGAGATTGATGTCTAATTCTCCAAATACGCCCATGAGACTTATCCCGATCAGGATGGGTAGTTCCTACTTCGTTATGCGATACAATTTTATTATACCAATCGGCAATGTATAAACTACCATCTGGCCCAAATTCCATATTTACAGGCCGAAACCAATCATCTTCGGAGGTTAAAAAGTCAGGTAAATGTTCTGCTGTCACCGAACCGTCAGGGTTGCGGACGATTCGAATGGCATTTATGGAACTGGTTATAGGATTTGCAATAAAGCCAACATCTTTCCATTCATCGGGAAAACTTCCTTCGAGGTCATCTGCAAAAGCAAGCCCAGAGATTCCGGTTCCTCCAACACGAAATTCATGCAATTCCGGCATCCAGGGTTGATATGGACGAAGTCGTTCACTTCCTATTCCAGGAAAACCTGTCCCTATTTCCATGGGAACGATGGAATACCCCATATCATTGGCTTCAATTCCATACCATTGTCCATTTCCTCTTAGCTTATAACCCCAAATATTATTCAAACCGGAGTTAACCAATTCTATCTTTTTGCCATCCAAAGAGAAACGGGCAATTTTACTATAATCTATCCGTAGTTCGGCATCGCTTACAAGTGAACTGACCTTCCCTTTGTTCAAGGCCCCATGGCTAAAATGGATCCAATCTCCAGGTCCACGTACCAAGACATGAGCCATGGTATGGGTATCGGTTATTCCAAATCCGGTAAACAGAGGAGTTCGTTTATCTGCCTTTCCATCATTATTGGTATCCTCAAGGAAAAAGAGCTCAGAACCTTGGGCAACAAAACTTCCGTTTTTATAGGGCAAAATACTTTGGGGAATAGCAAGACCATCTGCCCAGACAGTGGACTTTACTCCACCTTTACCATAAAGATCTGAAAGCACTATTATTTTATCCTTCCCTTTGGTTTTTCCACGATACAGATCAAAAATCCTTTTAAAGTTTGGGTCTTTTTCCTGGGCTTCAGGATCATCCATTAAGTTTAATAAATCTTGCCAGGCGATATCTGCAATAGGATCTAAAGGATACATTTCGGCAGTTTGGGTCCATAAGTTCCCGGCATCGTCAAAAGCCATATGGATAGGATTAACCACACCATCTCTTTCACTTGCTACCAACTCTACAACAAAACCTTCAGGAACTTTAAATCCAGCCAGTTCTTTTTCAGGGGTAAACAACTCTATCCTGGAAGACTGGGTTTTACGGTTGTAATCAATGTATTCGGTAACAGCGGTGTCGGATTGCGAAGAAGATGAATTTTCCTTGCAGCCAAAACTGAGAAAGACTAGTACCACAATCGAAAAGAATAAATAGAATGCTTTTTTCATTTGCCTTAGGTTACTATTCCGCCCTTAATTCAAAAGTTTAGAAATGGTAATATGCTTGAATTCAACTTTAGCATTTCCGCCACTATGCACTTGAAGACCGATTACACCTGATGAGGGAATATTAGGATCTGTTTCAAAATATTCCGTTGTTTTCACCCCATTGATATATAATTCATGCTTATTTCCTTTACATCTAATAATGTAACTGTTCCAGCCATCTTCATTCAGGAGGTGTTTGAGGGTACTGAGATCTCCCCCAACAAGCTTTCCTCTGCGGTGTTCATCATATATATCTCCCCAATACCCATTACCAATATCCGCCTGATACCCTATGATCAGATCCCCTTCTATGATGGATCGATATTGAATACCACTGTTAATCAGACCAGTACTAGGATCACCAGTCAAACGAAACAAAGCCCGAAATTCAAAATCCTCATAACTTTCAGTAGTACGGAGGTACGTGTTGGTTGGGATATTGATTATTCCATCACCCCCTACTATCACACTATCTACAACGGACCAATATTTCCCGTTTGCCGGATTTACCACTTCCCAACCCTCTAAAGAAGTACCATTAAAAAGTGAAATTGTCGCATCCTTATTTTGGGAATAACAATTTAAACTACCGATTAAAACCAAAATCAATGTGAGACTAATAATCCGGCTCAGTTGATCCTTGCAATAAGATGTTTTCGGGAAATTTTTCATTGATCTATTTTTGATTATTGCTCATTTTTTAATCAGGTTTTATTTTCAATCCCACACTTTCGGAAATCTCAAAGCTGCAATTTGAGATTAGATGTGAAACCCGATTACTAGGTATTTTTAGGAATACAATTCATTTAAGATCAATAATCTAAATCTCAAAATCAAATGAGAAATACAGATTCTAAAAAAATAAAGAGGTGAAAATACTCTTGCTAAATGTCACATATTATTTCTAGCCTCAATACAATAACTTTTTCACTTCATGTATTTGTAAAAAGTAACATGGAATCAAAACCCTAAAAATTTGAAAACTCAATCCTAGCCAGAACTTCATATATTCCATTAAATTTTAAAAAAAGTATCTTTAAATGTTTTCTAAAATTCAATGAACCGATTCTTATTTATTCTTAAGAGAAAAAAAATTAATGACTATTTTTAGTTTCCTGAGAGTTCGAATCGCTATTGAAACTGGAAAGCTATAAAATCAAAAGTCAGATGTCTAAGACTAATAAGAATCCAAAAAAAGGAATTGAAAAATCTCAACTGAAGCGAAGGGACTTCCTCCAAAAAAGTAGCATTGCCGTGTTGTCATCTTTTCTTGGTGCAGATATCATCCATGCGGCTACAATGCCTGAGGGGTATGTTCCTTTTGCTTTGCAAGCTGATTTTAATCCCATGGATGGCAAAAGTAAAGACATGATTGTAAGGAATGAGAAGCCTTGGAATGTGGAGGCCGTTCCTCACCTTCTGAATGATCCAGTTACGCCATTTCCAAATATTTTTATCCGAAATAATGGGATCATCCCTGAAGATATCGATAGTAGTATTTGGACTCTCACGATTAGTGGCGAATCGGTCAAAGCAGAAAAGACCTATACCCTAGAGGCTTTAAAGAAGAATTTCAAGCATTATTCCTATCAATTGGTTCTGGAATGCGGAGGAAATGGACGTGCAGGGTTTTATCCTCCAGCTTCTGGCAATCAATGGGAAGAAGGAGCTGTCTATTGTTCTGAATGGACAGGAATTCGATTGAAAGATTTATTAGCAGATGTTGGGATTAATTCCGATGCAGTTTATGTTGGGTATTATGGAAAAGACAAACATCTAAGTGGGGATGAAAGCAAGGTTGTTATCTCGAGAGGAGTTCCGATTTCAAAAGCATTACAAGACGAAACCTTGTTGGCATGGGCTTTAAATGGTGAGGATATCCCCTTACAACATGGCTACCCGCTTCGATTGGTTTGTGGAGGTTATCCGGCCTCAGCATCAGGAAAATGGCTGAACAAACTCGTCATCCGAAATAAAGTTCATGACGGTGAAAAAATGATGGGTGACTCATACAGAGTACCCAAATATCCTGTGGCACCAGGAGAAAAGGTTCCCGATGAGGATATGAAAATTATCGAATCCATGCCTGTCAAATCCCTCATTGCTTATCCAAAAAGTGGGGCGATGTTCGGTAGAAATAAAACTCTTAAGGTTCAGGGGCATGCCTGGGCCGGAGAAAATGAAGTCCGTGAAATGGAAGTTTCAATAGATTTTGGAGCTACTTGGAAAAAATGTATCCTAAAAAAGCCCAACAACCGACTAGCCTGGCAACAGTGGTCTGTTGAGTTGAGTTTCCCTGAGACAGGCTACTATGAAGTGTGGGCAAAAGCTACCGATGATCAGGGAATTTCCCAACCAATGGTGATTCCAGGCTGGAATCCAAAGGGTTACTTAAACAATGCCTGTCATCGAATTGCAGTAAAAGTAAGCTGAGAATATGAAGAAATCATCCGAAGAGAAATCAGAAAAGAGAGAATCAAAAAAGTCTTTGCAGTCTATCCAAAGATTAGGCAAGCCTTTTTTAGGAATATTTGCAGCCTCAATTTTGCTTATTGCTCTGGTACTACTAATAAGTTTCCTAACAGATATAAATTCAGATGTCAATTCCAATAATTCAGATCCAAATTCAGAGATACCTGAAGGTCCCCTATCCATTGAGAATCTGGAAATAAAAGATGGCAAAGATGTGGAAACGGGTTTATTGGCGGGCGAAGGGTTAACGCTGGTTAAAGCAAATTGTACTGCTTGCCATTCTAGTGCATTAATACTTCAAAACCGTTTTAACAGGGAAACATGGAAGTCAAAAATTGAGTGGATGCAAGAAACTCAAGGACTTTGGGACTTAGGAGTAAGCGAACCTATTATCCTCGATTATTTAGCTGAAAATTATGCTCCCGAAGAATTCCGGGGCAGAAGGAAGCCATTGGAAAACATTGAATGGTATTCCTTAGAAGATTAGCTAATAGCCTATAGAAACTGATTTTTGCATAATTTTTTGAAATGCTAGATGTAATGCAGAAGTAACAAATGACTTTTGCTATGCAGCAAATCCAAACCCCACAAGCATCCCCTAAAATCAATCTTAATCCCCTTCTCTTTTCTTAAATTTTATTCCAGAAGAATCAAGATAGTTCTGATTCTGAAAGCTATTCATATTTAGAATTTTTCTCTTTTCAAACTTCAGGTTAAGGTGTTCAAAATATTTGTTCACATTTCAAACAAATGTTCATTATTCGAGTTTTTTGATTAAATTTTAAACATCTTAACTATGAATCCAAATGAATACATCCAAGGTCTTCACCATTTAACAGTTAGTGTTGGAGGAGCCCAAGAAGACATTGATTTTGTTACCCAGGTTATGGGTATGCGAATGATCAAACAAACAGTCCTATTTGATGGTGCGGCAAGTATTTATCACTTATACTACGCCAATGCAGATGCTGAAGTAGGTTCAGTTTATACCACCTTCCCATTCAAAAAAGCAGGTGTTCACGGGAAAAAAGGATCTGGACAGATTGAAGTTTCAGGATGGTCTGTTCATACTGACTCCTTGGAATTCTGGAAAAAACACCTAGACAAGCATCAGGTAAAAAACACAGGAATTGTAGAGCGCTTTGGTCAAAAAATGATTCATTTCGAAGACCCTTCCGGAATTGGTTTAGGGGTATTTGGAGATGATACTGACACTAGAAATGCATGGCAAACGGATCAAATTTCTAAAGATAACGGAATCAGAGGGATCTATGGTGCAGTACTTAGATGTAGAGAAATAGAAATGATGGACAGCTATTTGAGAGATGTTTTAGGCTTTTCAAAGGTGGGTCAAGAAGGAGCTTATCATCGCTATCACATTAAAAATGGTGGACCTTCTCGAGTAATTGAATTGCTTCATGTTCCGGATTTACCACAAGGTTCCTGGACTTTTGGAGTTGGTTTACCGCACCACATGGCATTTGCAACTGCCAATGATCAGGAAAATGCAGAATTAAAAGCTTACATCGAAGGATTTGGTTACACAGATGTGACAGAAATAAAGGATAGAAATTACTTCCATTCAATATATACCCGAACTCCTTCCGGAGTTTTATTTGAATTTGCCACTTCGGACATAGGATTTGCTATCGATGAACCGGAAGATCAATTAGGTCATCAATTATTACTTCCTCCCTTCTTTGAGGATAGAAGAGCGGAAATTGTAAAACCTTTGGAGCCAATTACACCTCCTTCTTATCTACAAAATAAATAATGATCGATATTAATTAGAGAATGGGCAATCAATCTCTAAATAAAATTGACTGCTATTCAAGTTTAATAATGGGGATTAAAAAAGATTTTGCGACAATTCTATTGACAGCCTTTTGAGGCTTCTGGAGCAATAAATTTTAAACAGATGAAAAAAGTACCGATTATAACACTTCAGGAGGCCGTTAAAAAAGTCAAAGATGGTGACCGCTTGCTCTGCGGTGGGTTTGGGATGACAGGTAATCCGGTTCATCTTCTCCATGCCTTGGCAGAAACATCTGTTAAAAACCTGACTTATATAGGAAACAATGCTGGCGAACCCGGTCTTGGAGGGGGAAGGCTATTGGAAAACGGCCAATTAAAAAAAATGATTGGTTCATTCTTCACTAGTAATCCCTTAGCTGTGAAAGCTGCACAGGATGGCAAAATTGAATACGAATTGATTCCTCAGGGCAGTCTAGGAGAAGCTATCAGAGCTGGAGGAATGGGTATTGGTGGCTTTTTCACGCCTACCGGTGTCGGCACCCTACTAGCAGAAGGGAAAGATAAAAAAATCATTAATGGAGAAGAGCAAATCTTTATCCCCGCAATTAAAGGGGATGTTGCTTTTATCCGAGCTTGGAAAGCTGATACAGCAGGTAATCTTGTCTACCGACTGACTGAACAAAATTTCAATATCGCAATGGCTACAGCGGCAGATTTAGTGATTGCCGAGGTAGAAGAAATTGTACCTGAAGGAAAATTAGATCCAAGTACAATCCACACCCAAGGTTGTTTTGTTGATTTTTTGGTACAGGCTAAATTGAAAGAAGAAGATCTTGGTACCTCAGCATCAGTGAAAGGAAGCCTCAAACGAGTAGATGAGGGAAGAATGAAAATGGTTCAGCGAGTTCTTCAGGAATTGCAAGCTGGCGAAATAGTTAATTTGGGAATAGGTATTCCCACGCTGGTCGCTGACCTTATTACACCTGAAGATGGAATCATCTTACATACCGAGAATGGAATGCTTGGTGTAGGACCTGAGCCCGAAGATGGTAAAGGGGCTTTGTATCATCCGGTAAATGCGGGTAAAATACCTGTGACAGCTCTTCCAGGTGCCAGTTATTTCGATTCGACCACTTCATTTGGTATGATTCGAGGAAAGCATGTAGACGTTGCAGTAATGGGAGGTCTTCAAGTGGATAAGGAAGGAAACTTAGCAAATTGGGCAGTACCGGGGAAGCCACTTCTGGGAGTTGGAGGTGCAATGGATTTAGCTTCAGGTGCAAAAAAACTGATCATAACCATGCAGCATGTCAATAAAGATGGAACTTCTAAAATAGTGGAGAAATGCACCTTACCCATCACTGCAAAAAAAGCTGTGGATATGATCATCACAGATTTGGCAGTATTTAAATTTATTGAGGGAGAGCTGACTCTAATTGAATTGATGCCCGGCATATCACTAGAATCTGTCAGAAAATCAACAGACACTCCATTTTTGGAAAAAATCTCAGAATCATAATGAAAGAAGCCTATATCATTGACGCGATCAGAACCCCAATAGGAAAATTTAGAGGGGGGTTATCGGCAATCAGAGCAGATGATTTAGCTGCACTGGTAATTAAAGAGCTCATAAACAGGAACAATTCAGTAGACTTTTCCAAGGTAGATGATGTGATTTTGGGATGTGCTAATCAAGCTGGTGAAGACAATCGGAACATAGCCCGAATGGCTTCTTTGCTTGCGGGTTTACCGGTAAGCGTACCTGGTGAAACTGTCAATCGGCTCTGTTCATCTGGAATGTCAGCTGTAATCCATGCCAATCGTGCCATAAAATCCGGAGATGGAGATTTATTTATAGCAGGAGGAGTAGAACACATGACCCGTGGACCATGGGTGATGTCTAAATCCAGCTCCCCTTTTGGAAACGATGCGAAACTGTATGACAGTAGCTTTGGGTGGCGTTTTGTAAACCCGAAAATGAATGAACTTTATGGAACGGAAGCCATGGGTGAAACTGCTGAAAATCTGGTAGATATGCACAATATTTCCAGAGAGGATCAGGATTTTTTTGCTTTGCGAAGTCAACAAAAAGCAGCTCAAGCCCGTGCAGAAGGTCGTTTTTCGAAAGAAATCATCCCGATCGAAATACACCAGAAGAAAGGAAAATCTACATGGATAAAAGAGGATGAATTTATCCGGGAAGACACTAGTATTGAAGCGCTTTCAAATCTTAAGCCTGCGTTTAGAAAAGGCGGGACGATCACAGCTGGCAACTCTTCCGGTTTGAATGATGGAGCTTCAGCCATGTTAATCGCTTCAGAAGATGCCGTAAAGAAATATAATCTAAAACCTTTGGCAAGAATAGTGGCTTCCAGTGTAGTGGGAGTCGAACCAAGAATCATGGGAATAGGTCCGGTTCAGGCTTCACTCAATGCGTTGGAGAAAGCTAAACTTACCTTGGCAGACATGGATATTATTGAACTTAATGAGGCCTTTGCCGCCCAGAGTCTGGCATGTATCCGGTCTTGGGGACTTAAAGATGATGATCCTCGAATAAACCCGAATGGAGGAGCCATTGCATTAGGTCATCCTCTGGGAATGTCAGGCAATCGATTGATTCATACAGCTGCATTAGAACTACATGAAAAACCCGGAAGATATGCCTTATGTACGCTTTGTGTGGGTGTAGGACAGGGTTATGCCACAATTCTGGAGCGAGTCTAAGCTATCTAAATCATGGAAATTCAAAAAACAGACTTCGTTCAATCACTGGAAAAAGGGCTGAACGTGTTGCAGGCTTTTGATTCAGAAGATGTAGAAATGACCTTGACGGAAGTTGCTAAAAAAGTTGATATCACTAGGGCCAATGCAAGGAGAATTTTGCTAACCCTTCAACATTTAGGTTTTGTAAATTGTCGGTCAGGTAAAATGTTCTCTTTAGCACCAAAAGTTCTGTCTTTAGGATATTCCTATTTGTCATCTTTGCCTTTTCGTAAACTGGCACTCCCCTATATGCAGGAATTGACGAAGGAACTCAATGAATCTTGCTCCATGTCGGTTTTGGATGAAATGGACATTGTTTATGTTGCCCGTGTCCAAACAAAGCGGATTATGACCATCTCATTAGCAGTCGGCACTCGCCTTCCTGCTATTTCCACTTCTATGGGAAAAGTATTGATCGCCGGCCTGAACCCCGAAGAAGTAGAGAAAAAATTGGCCCAAGTAGAATTTGAATCTTATACGCCTAAATCCCTCTCTCGCATAGATTTTATAAACCAATTACAAGAAATCCGCTCCCAAGGTTGGGCCATTTCTGATGAGGAATTAGAAGTTGGAGTTAGATCTCTCGCTGTTCCTGTGCATGATAAAAACAATAAAGTCATCGCTGCGCTGAATATCAGCGGTCATGCCAGTAGGGTCTCTGTAAAGAATATGAAAAAATCCTATTTACCTGCTCTTCAGCACACAGTTTCGGAAATAGAAAAAACCTTAACCCTATTATGAAAATTCAAAATTTCACATACAGTTCTTTACCAATACGAGTCCATTTTGGGCAGGGGACATTCAGTAAATTGCCAGAACTTTTAAACCAGTCTAACAAAGCTTTCATTATTGCCTCCTCTCGTCTTCAAAATCGGATAAATGAACTTAGTTCTTCTTTGGGATCAGAACGTGTTTTCCATTTTGACGAAGTAATCCAGCATGTCCCCTCCTATTTAGTAGACAAAGCTTTGAATGAGCAACAAATTCAAAAAACCGATGTATTGGTAGCAATCGGTGGAGGATCTGCTATAGGTCTGGCAAAAGCAATGGCGCTTCAACTTAAGCAGCCGATTATTGCCATTCCCTCCACTTATTCAGGTTCAGAAATGACAAATATTTGGGGAATTTCTAAGGATGGGGTAAAAACCACTGGTCGAGATGCATCAGTTTTGCCAAAAGCAGTTATTTATGATCCGGATCTCACTAAAAATATGCCGAAAGAATTGGCGGTGAAAAGTGCTTTCAATGCACTTGCCCACCTTATGGAAGCGGCCTATGCCCCAGATACCAATCCGATCACATATAACAACTCCTTGCTCGGAATCAACAAAATCATTGAAGCTCTAGACTTGCTGAAAACATCCGATGAGATTACGGCAGAGGCAAATGATTTACTACTTTTCGGAGCATTTCTGGGAGGTAAGGGACTTGGAGAAGTTTCCATGTCATTGCATCACAAAACTGCACATACCTTAGGAGGTTCCTTTGGGATGGATCATGCATCTGTTCACACAGTAATCCAGCCCTATGTATTTGCTTACCAATGGGATTCTTTAGAGCACTCTCTCCAAAGGGATTTTCAAAAAGCTTATAATCAAGAGTTTCCTCCCTTAAAAGTTCAAAGTTTAATCCGAGAACTCGGGGCTCCTTTTTCCTTAAAAGAAATTGGATTTGAGGAAAATAACATGGAGGAGGCTGCTGAAATTATGCTTTCAAAGCCTTATGCCAATCCAAAGCCATTGGAAAAAGAGGGATTAATCCAAATGCTCAATCAGGCTTATTCAGGAATTCTACATTCCTAAGAAAGAATATTTAAAACCAATTTAAAAACATTTCCAAGGCCTCAATCCCTATTAAAATCAACTAGATTAACCCAAACTGGTTATTTTCTCCAAACTATAAGACTTAATGCTTTTTGTTCAGTAAATCTAAGCTGTAAATCCTCCATCTACCACATGAGTAGATCCGGTCACAAATTTACTTCGGTCTGAAGCAAGGAAGAGTGCCATTTCAGCGATGTCAATATTATCTGCATAACGACCAAGAGGAATCATTTTGGTAAAGCTTTCTTTGGCCGCTTCAGCAGCGCCCGGAGCAAAGCCTTCTTCCAATGAACGCATCATCCTATTATCTACCGGGGAAGGATGAATTGAATTTACCCGAATATTATCTGGGGCTCCTTCCAAAGCTCCAGTTCTCATCAATCCTATTGTTGCATGCTTACTTGCGACATAGGCTGATACTTGCGCAGTACCTCTTAACCCGGCAACCGAAGAAGTGATAATCACAGATCCTCCCCCTCCTTTTTTAAGTGCTGCAAAACCATGTTTCATTCCCAACCAAACTCCTTTGACATTAACTCCCATCACCTGGTCATAGACCTCCTCGGGATATTCTGACATCGGTTTAACTACCCCCTCTACTCCTGCATTAAGGAAGATCACATCGATTTTCCCGAAAGTTTTGAGAGATTCATCGGTATACCTCTTCACATCTTCATCTTTGGATACATCAGCCTGAATGTAAAGCACATTTTCCCCTTCGAGTTCTTTTTTGGCTTCATCGAGATTTTTCTGGCTGAAATCTATCAAAGCTATTCCCTTCGCTCCCTCTTTTAAAAAAAGTTTAGCTGTAGAAAGTCCGATTCCACCTGCTCCACCAGTAATGATTGCGATTTTATCTTTCAGTTCCATGATACATTGTTTTGGTTTAATAAACCCAATTTAATCATGTAGTGAAAAAAAAGACCTGATATGAATCATGTTTGCGGCTTATGTTACTCCTTTTTAGGTGCGATTTATAATCATCTCATTTGAAATTTCAAGCAAATCTATAATAAGCTAATTCAAATCCTTGGAAATAGCTTTGTCAAAAGAAGCATATGAAATGCCTATCTATACCCAAAAATAAACTTACTATTAGTCTATTTGAAGAGTAAGTTCTTGCATGTACTTTAAGGCAAGCTCAAGATATTTTTTACCCTTGACTAATTCATCAGTCATCTTACCGGGATCTGGTTCTGACATGCTGTTCAGTAAATAAACTTTGGCTCTGATATTTGCTCTTAAGCACTTAAAATAAAGGAAAATAAATTGATCTTCCTCCTTTGGAAAACAATTCAAAAATTTGTCATAAGATCTTAAAAATAAAGTAGATAAATCATTCCTTTTAAAGTATTCTAGATCCATACATATAAAGGCAATTTCATATAAAATATCTATCTGCCTGAACTCATCCTTAAATTCAACGCAATCAAAAATAACTGGATTTTTATACAAAAAAATATTGCCGCTGTGAAGATCGCCGTGGACATCTCTTACGAAACCCTTTTGGCTTCTTTCTTCAAATCTTTTGATATGTTTCTTTAAAAATTCATCACTGAATGTAATCAATGTTGGAATTACATCCTTTAAATCTATTTCAAATTCTTTTTGTACCACCTCTTGAACTGAGTTCAAGTCGTTAAATAATTCCCTCGCTTGATTTAGATTGAAAGAATGATCAATACTTTCAGCGTTTTGATGGAATTTAGCTACTTGATCAGCTAAGAGTGAAATCCTTTTAGGATCAACTTTTTTTTGAGAAAGCAGCACATCCATTCTTTTGTCTTCCTGCATCCGTTTCATGCATACTGCATAGTCCAAAATCTCTCCTTGCCCTTCTCCAATAAAATATTGTCCATTAAAGTAAGTTATGGGTTCAACGGAAAGATATATAGAGGAAAACCTTCTGTTTAGCTGCAATTCTTTTTCACAATATTTTTTCCTCAAATCAAGAGATGAATAATCCAAAAATGAAAGCTTGATATTCTTCTTTATCTTAAAAGCGTGTTTCTTACTAAGAATTACCCAAGAAATATTTGTCTCCTCCAAGGCCCCATTGATAGGCTTCCCATCATAATTTCCATTGGAAACCAACTGATTTATTTCTAGCCTATTCATGATTGGAATAGATATATTTTACCGCTTTCTCCAAACGTTCTTTAAGTGAACCATCTGTGGATTGAATCTGGAGGTGGGCTTCTTGAATAGGTTCAAACTCGGATTTGATTTTTTGATAAACTATTATATCCGCTTCACTTTCCTGTCTAGGCTTAGAGAGCCTTTTTAAAATCAATTCTTCATCTGCAATCACATGGATAATGTATAGCTTCCATGATAGGGATTGGGCAAAAGAAATAAAAGAATCACGGATTTTTTGCTTGTAAAAAGTTCCATCCAAAACCAGACTATTACCTGATTTATGAATTTCCTTGGCCCTACTCAACATCTCTTCGTATACAGACATTTTGTTATTAAGCTGGTACTTACCCATCAAACCAATTTCCTTTCGGGTTCTATCACTCCCAAGATAGTCTGCCCCAATTTCTTTGGCCAGTGCTTTTGCAAAATAGCTCTTACCAGAACCTGGAAGGCCCATAACTATGATTATTACAGATTTAACTTTAGAGTACCTTTTCATAAATACACCATCAAAATCTAAAGGAGGTTACCCCCCGATTACAAAAAGCTGGCTACTTTATATAGAAACCAAAGTCAATAACATGAAGCTTCGGTGCTAATCATGGTTCAAAGGAGATACATCAGTTAATGCTTTTCAGATATTCAAGACTCCTTAGAAAGTAGATTAAATTTAAAACTTAATTCCCGGAACATCTTTAGGAGCATAATCTTGCCACCATAACTTCTCCAATTTTTTCTCCTGAGGGTAAATCTCGTCTAAAGTATTCCCATCGTATAGTCGACCATTAAACATCACATGACTGATGTCTTTTGAATTCTTAATATTATCCAGGGGATTACTATTCAGAATGACTAAATCTCCAAGTTTGCCGACTTCTAATGTCCCTAAATCCTGGTCTAAACCTATTGCTTCAGCACCGATAATAGTAGCAACTCTTAAAGCATCATATGCTTCCATACCACCTGACTGCACGGCCCAAAGTTCCCAGTGATAACCCAAGCCTTGTAACTGACCATGGCTACCAATACCTGCACGTCCACCCGCTTCAATCAGATCTTTTGCGAAAGCCGATTGCTCCTCATGCACATATTCATCTTCCATAAACCATCCTGCATTTCTCCTACGGGTTCTAGAGTCTAAATTCCAATGTGGCATGAAATAATTTAATTTTGGATCAGCATGTGGGTTTTCAGTTGCATAGAAGTAATTTTCTGTCCAAGGTCCACCATAAGCAACCAAAAGTGTGGGAGTATAGACAGTTCTTGAAAAAGCTACCAAATCAATCACATCTTTGTAAAGGGGGAATATCGGGAAGGAATGCTCATGACCTGGATAGCCGTCAATCACTTGGGTTAGGTTATTCTTGAAGTCTAGACCTCCTTCTGTAGTAGGCATAATATTTTGTTCTCTGGCAGCTTGAATGATCCATTGTCTTTGCTGGCGATTACCGGCACCGTACATTTTTACAGTTTTGGTATTGTAATAAGAACTATACCGGGTCATAACTTTACGTGCATGTTCTAAACTACCTACATTTTCACTACTGAAAATACCAGGTCCCGTGGAATATATTCTAGGGCCAATAAGTTTACCCGCTACTACTAAATCCCCATAAGTCAGTACATCAGTTGTTGCTGTCTGAGGATCACGTGTGGTAGTTACTCCAAAAGCCAGATTGGTCAGATAAGGCCAAAACTGCCCTCGGTGCAAATTTACCGGATGGCGGAAGTGGGAATGCGTATCTACAAAACCTGGCATTATCGTTTTGCCTGTGGCATCTATCACTTTAACTTTCCCACTTACTTGAATATCCTTTCCAATTTCTTTAATCCGATTATCTTCAATTAGGATATCCGTACCTTCTAATACTTCATTATCCTTCATCGTCAACAAACGTGCATTTTTAAGTAAAACAGAACCTTTTGGGATATCCCGATCCGCTAATACTTCAATTCTGTTTTCTGTTGGTTCGTATTCTTTAGGAGACTCACTTTTCTTATCGGCCTTATCATTATCGTCTTCTTCTCCTTCTTCTGCATCCTTCTTCTCCTTTGATTCAGCTTCTTTCTGAGCTTCAAAAGCTTTAGCGTCATTGAGATTGTATGATACATGTGCATTTCCTACAGCCCAATGCACAAGATTACTATCCCATCCCCAGGCAGGAAACTGTCCACCAATATCTGTTAGTTTCCTAGAAGGAAAAGAGGAATTTCCAGGGTTAGCTACAGAAATAGTCGGTGCTTCATCACTTACTTGAGGAACTGTTACTACAAACAAATCTGAGCCAACAGCTGCTAAAGCCTGATCACCTTCTCTGGCCATTTTAATCCAAGAAGCTCTAGGTGCATTGGAAGATCCAGGCGCAGCTTTTCCAGTGACTTTTACATGTTCTTTTTCATCCGTGCCATCCCATCGGATCGAAACTAAACCATTTCTACCGGATAAATAGATACGATCTGAGCTCTTTACAAAATGTGGATTGGATCTACCTTCCGTATAGCTAATAAAATTGTTTTCAGAACCATTAGCTGAAATCCAAATAAGATCGCTCGTTCCCCTAAATGCTGTTCTCTGTAGTGCATTTCTATAATCTTCAGATTGCCCTTTGATAACTACAATTCTTGATCCGTCGTTATTCCAAACCGGACTCTGAAATACGCCATCCTCTTTATTAAGCTGGATTAAGTCATTTCCATTCGGTCTTATTTTATACACCTTACCGCCTTCAGCTTGCCAAGTCACAAATGCCAACCATTGACCATCAGTAGACCAGGCAGGTTCTGCTTGAGTTTCATCTAGGTCTACAAGCTTCCTTGGTTTTCCATCGGGTAAGTCAACAACGTATAACTCGTTTAAAGCTGTAAAAGCCAGTTGCTTTCCATCAGGAGAGGGTGCAATATCTCTTATTTGTGTAACAGTGAATTGAGCATCGTCAGATATAGGATAGTCAAAATCAAGTTCTGGTCCGAGGGAAATACTGCTATTTACTCTAAAAGGAATTTCTTCGGTCTCTTTACTTGATACATCAATTTTATGAATTTTACCTCCATAAGAAATAATAATACTTTTATCGTCCGGTGTCCAGGAAAATCCAGGAAGCACATCTCTTGAGGCTCTTGATTCTTGATCATCATGTTGAATTGGATACGCCAACCAACTCTCGTCACCCGTAGCAAGATCTCTAAGAATTAATCCCGTATGGGTTTCATGTCGGGTAGCATAAACCAACCATTTACCATCTCCACTTGGTGTGGGACGAAAGGCAGAACCATATCGAGACGTTTGAGAAAGCATTTCACCTGTTTCGCGATCATATTTTGAAATCTGATACTGCGGCATTGGTGCATTATAAGTCCAAGATCCACTTCTTTCAGAAAACCAGACAAATTGATCATCATTGCTAAAAGCTCCTTCCAGCATTCGCAAAGAATTTGGCTCTTTAACCAGAGCTTCCCCTAAACCTCCATCTACATGATAAAGCCATATTTTGTGTGAACCACTTCCTCCTTGTTTGGAGGCGATCACATATTTTCCATCTGGGCTCCATTCTGGGCCTTGATATCTATTATTATTGCCTTTTGTAATTTGCTTTTTCTCTTTACTTTCCAAATTAAGAGTCCAAACATTTTCTCCCCCTGATTCATCAGAGATAAAAACAATTTCTTTTCCATCAGGACTAAAACGGGGCTGGGCATCGAACTGCATTCCTTCCATAAGATGAGTTGCATCTCCCCCATTTACAGGGATACTATAAATATCCCCTAAAAAATCAAATACGATTGTACTTCCGTCAGGGCTGACATCAAGAGCGATCCAAGACCCCTCTGACAAATCAAAATCAAAGGTTCTTCCGGACTCAAGTGGTAAGTTTTTGTTTTCTTTTTTATCAGATTTAGCAGTTTCATCTTGTGCTTTTACCGCTAAAGATATTGTCAAGGCCAATACAGCCAGGAATAGTTTTTTCATAATTAGGTTCTGTTATTTCAAAAAAAGTCTTTCTAAACTAAACCTATTAAACTGGATAGCAAAAAGATTTAGGATAAGAGGTTCATATGGATTCTTATCCCGAGAAGCAAAACAACCATTAGAAACTTGGTTCCCCTATTTTACAACTAATTGATTTATAGCTATCATTACACTATGCACCAGAATAAAATTTTCAAAAGCTTCTTATTAACCTTTTTAGGTACTGCATGCTTCGCCTTTCTTTTGACTTTCAATATTACAGCAGTTTTTGCCCAGCAAGCAACCAATTATACTTCATTTAAACCGGGAGGAAAATGGCTTGCGGACGATGGAGAACATATTGACAGTCATGGAGGAAATATCATTTATGTCGCATCTTCTCAAACTTATTATTGGTATGGAGAACATAGGGGCTTGCCTCGTGGTGCATCATGCTATTCATCCAAAGACCTATACAATTGGAAAAATGAAGGTGTGGTTTTAGAAAAAGATGAGATTGAAGTTTTTGAAAGACCGAAAGTCATCTATGATGAAGTGAATAAGAAATACGTCATGTGGTTTCACTATGACAATTCTAAATACCTGACAGCAGAATTAGGAGTGGCCACCAGCGATAATCCAACAGGTCCTTTTGTAGTTCAGGATCATTATCGTCCAAATGGACATGAATCCCGGGATATTGGAATGTATTTCGAACCAGATACTAAAAAAGCATACATAGGATATGCAGCTAATCATATTAATAAGACAATCAGGATGGTTGAATTGTCTGAAGATTACCTGTCTACGACTACCAACGATGTGGATATTGAAGCGCATTGCGAAGGCCCAGGAATTTTAAAGAAAAACGGTAAATTCTATTTACTCACCAGCGGATGTTCTGGTTGGACTCCAAACCCAGCTACTTATTATACTTCAGAGAACATCATGGGGCCTTATACCAAACATGGAAACCCATTTGTAGGAGATGCCGGTAACAATTCTTTTAACTCACAGCCATGCTTTATTTTTAAAATTCCTGGCTATAAAGATGCATACCTGTATATGGGCGATCGCTGGAACGGGAGAGGAAAGCCAGAATCGGAATATGTTTTTCTTCCAATCACTATTACTGAAGAGGGAGAAATGGAAATTCATTGGTATAATGAATGGGACTTAAGCATGTTTACTCCTGAGAAAAAATAAGCGTTTTGGAAGGAGGTTCACCTAAATGCAATAATCGTTGCTAAATATTTCGAATGTTCAAACAAAATGGATAGATAACCTATTCATTTTAGAAAGAGCATTAAACAATTATTTGCATCTCTGTATAATTTAGTTTCTTTATAATTACTTACTTGATTTAAAAATCACTCGTTTACATCATGAAAAATAATGTCATCTTATTCCTACTTCTGATTTTTTCCAGTAATACCGCTTGTTCTCAAAACGGGCAAGAAAACGTACCTGCGCCAATAGGTGAAATCTCTGTTGAAGAAGCATTTCCAAATTTAAGATTTACAAGACCTGTGGATTTTCAACATGCAGGAGATAATTCGAATCGGGTCTTTGTGGTAGAGCAGCGAGGCGTCATCTCAGTTTTTCAAAATAACGCAGACGCTATTGAGAAAAAAGAATTTCTGAAAATCGAGAATCTAGTAGATGATTCTGGAAATGAGGAGGGGTTATTGGGATTAGCTTTTCACCCTGATTATATAAATAATGGCTTTTTCTACGTAAACTATACAGCTACAAGTCCAAACCGTACTGTCATTTCACGTTTTAGTGTTTCACCTTCAGACCCGAATCAGGCAGACCCCTCTAGCGAATTGATTCTTTTAGAATTTGATCAGCCCTTTTCAAATCATAATGGAGGACAAATTTCTTTTGGTCCTGATGGATACCTTTATATAGCTGTTGGTGATGGTGGAAGCGGTGGAGACCCAAGAGGGAATGGTCAAAATCGAAGATCTTTATTAGGAAGTATTCTGAGAATAGATATCGATAGAAAGGAAGGTTCCAAAAATTATGCAATTCCCGATGACAATCCTTTTGCAAATAATAACGAAGGATTTAAAGAAGAAATATATGCTTATGGCTTACGAAATCCTTGGAGATTTAGCTTTGACTCAGAAAATGGCCAATTATGGGTCGGTGATGTAGGCCAAAACAAGTATGAGGAAATAGATATCATCAAAAAGGGAGGAAACTATGGCTGGAACACCATGGAAGGTTTTCATTGCTTCAATTCTTCTTCTTGTGATCAGGAAGGAATGGAATTACCCCTTTGGGAATATGATAGATCCCAGGGTGATATCTCCATCACCGGCGGTTTTGTATACCATGGACCAAGCTTAAGCCAATTGGAAGGGCTATACATCTATGCAGATTATGTATCTGGAAGAATTTGGTCCTTAGACAATAATGATTCGGGAAACACTGTAAACACTGAATTAATAGATACCGATTTCCCAATTTCTGCTTTTGGAGTGGATCAAAATCAGGAATTATTTATCTGTGGATTTGATGATAAGATTTATAAGTTAAAGCAGGAATAATCGGAAAGAGACAAATATTAGTTTTTAGCTTGCTTGCTTTGATTATGGCTAATATTCTTAAAATTGCTACTGTTCCGATTTCTTTTTAGCCCTAATTAATTTCCATTTTCATTAACAATTCAGTAAGTATTAATTTTTAGTATAAATCTGCTTATGCGTCTAAGAACCAGTTGCAAATTGAAGTTTGAAATCCCTGCTCCAACACCTTTTATTCTTATGTTGAGACCTAGAAGTGGAACACAGCAATGGGTGGAAAAGGAGGAATTTATTATTACTCCCACTACTCCTGTTTTTGAATTCACGGATAGTTATGGCAACCTTTGTCAGCGACTGATTGCACAGCCTGGAATTTTCTCAATAGATACCTCATCAGAGGTTATTACCGCCGATTACATTGACCAAGGATTTGACGCTCCATTTATAGAAATACAGAATTTACCGGATTCTGTATTAAGTTATTTATTACCAAGTCGATATTGCGAGTCTGATTTTTTTAATGAAATGAGTGTAAGAATCACCCAAGATCACTTGTTGGGATACAATCAGGTTTCAGCCATTACAAACTGGCTTCAGGAAAACATCAGCTATATTCCTGGCAGCAATTATCAACCAACATCTGCCATCCAGGTTAATGAAAGAGGCTTTGGAGTCTGTACAGACCTAGCCCATTTGGGAATAGCTTTGTGTAGAAGTTTAAGCATTCCAGCTCGAATAGTAGTAGGTTATTTACATAATCTGGAGCCGATGGATATGCATGCTTGGTTTGAAGCATATATTGGAAATCGATGGTATACATTTGATGCTACACAGAAGGGATCTCCTGGAGGATATGTAGTACTAGGTTTCGGCCGAGATGCTTCCGATGTTGCTATTTTCAATCAATTTGGTCCAGCGGTCTATCCAATAGAACAACTGATCAAAGTCGAGCAACTATAAGCCCTTTACTAGTCTTTCTTTGAATCTAAACACTCCTTTTTCGATGGAAAGCAATTTTTCATGGCAAATTCATAAAAGTGAATTGCAAAAATTAATAAGAAAGGGAAGGCTCTATCTTAATCCATCGTAATTAAATCCATGGTTTTACATGACCAAAATCAGATTGACAACTGAAAAGAAAGGTTGAACAAGTGCCTAGATATTTTTAAATTGAAATAATGGTGGAAGGAAACAAAAAGCCTTCAAGGTTGGGAAAGCTTAAAAAAGTTATCTTTTAAACTAAACCGGAATAATAACTCAAATCAGTAAATGGAATAGCTGATAAGAGAGTTGAAAGAATTTGGTTGATCAGTTTCAATATAAAAAAATTTGAATTTCTATTTAATCAGAGTTTTTAAAATCCACCATCCATTAGATATTTCAAGTGAAAACTAGAGTATAAAATATGAAAACGAAAGAACAATTAGAACGAGATATTATAAATATCACCATGAAAATTCACACCGAATTTCCAGAATTATCAAAATACATATCTGAGATTCCTGAGCCTGATTATGATACCGGTGCCGGTCAATTAAGCTCTTGGAAGTTTAAGGAATATTACAACTCACTAGTGGAGATTGTAAATGAATATGCAAAAGCCCATAAGAATAAAAATGATTCTGAATTCGAAGGATATCCCCTTTATCCTCCTTCAGAAGATATCTATAACAAAGCCAAGAAAGAAATCAATGTCGATCCAGAGAATCCTACTAAAAAGAAAAAACCTAAGAAAAAAGGAAGAGGATTAAATGAAAAGGATTTTAAAGATGATATGTCTGGGGATGATTTGGATGTTCCAGGATCAGAATTAGATGATCAACAGGAAAGAATAGGAAGTGAAGATGAAGAAAATAACTATTACAGTTTGGGAGGAGACAACCATAATGATCTAGAAGAAGATAAAACTTAGGGAACCTTAAATTCGTGGCCCGGAAACGATATTTTTATTTCTTTTAAACAGGTAAAACATCCCTTTAATTAAATGAAAACTAGCTTTTTGGAGGAGAAATATGAGTATTGCTTTATCTGTTTTTGGCCTGATTTTGATATTTTTTTTGCTTAGAAGAATGCAAGCTTCCTTCAAATTCAAAAAGGAGGTTCAAACCCTTTTTTCTGAATCGAAAAGTAATTGGAAGAAAAAATTTTATAAAGATCAATTAGATAAGCTACCGGAACCAGTTCAGCGATATTTCAATTACGTGCTGAAGGAAGGCCAGCCTTATATAAATTATGCAAGAATAAAGCATGTTGGACAATTCAAACCAGGAATTGATAAGGATTGGATTAATGTAAAAGGGGAACAATATGCATCAACCCAAAGGCCTGGCTTTATCTGGAAAGGTACTACATCCTTGTTTGTGGCTAAAGACATGTATATCTCTGACAAAGGTAGATTGCTTGTATCTATTCTCTCCCTTTTTAATATCGTAAATGCTTCAGGGGAACACTATGATCAAGGAGAATTACTTCGCTGGCTTGGAGAAAGTGTGATGTATCCCACTAATCTCTTACCAAGCGAAAGACTAAAATGGACTCCTATTGACTCGAATTCAGCAAAGCTGAACTTTGGATATAAGCAACATTCTTTATTCTTTAAAATTACCTTTAACGAAATCGGAGAAATAACCGAGATGGAAACAAAGCGATACATGGATGAGAAGAATTTGGAAACCTGGCTAATAAAAACCACGGATTACAAACTCTTTGAGAACGTATTGATTCCTACAGGCTTTGATGTGATTTGGAGGTTGGAAAAGGGAGATTATAGCTATGCTAAATTTATAATTACAGAAGCAGAGTTTAATAATCCAAAGAAATTTTAATTCATTGAAGGGAAGTTTTCTCTGGATAAAGTTTAACATACATAAAATAAAATAGGGTCTTACAAGGCTTTTTCTTATTTAAAGGCTATCTTTTTACTGGTCTAGATTGAATAAGTATTTGAAAATTAGCTGTAAGGATCATGTCAAAAAAAATCATTGATAGGTTTAAAAAATCCTTTTTTGAGGGAAGTAGGACAAATCAGACTCGGACTATATCTTTTTTGACAGTTGCAATATTTTTGCTCCTTATTAGTTGTAAAGGTCCAGAAATCCGATCTATGCAAGTAACTGCCTCGGCATATAACTCATTAAAATCACAAACTTCGAACCAACCAAATATAACTGCTTGGGGAGATACTTTAAAACCCGGAATGAAGGCTATTGCCATTTCTAGAGATCTACTTGATTCGGGGTTATATCATAAATTGGAAGTCACGATTGAAGGGCTAGAAGGGAAATATATGGTCCTAGATTTAATGAATAGAAGATGGACAAAAAAAATAGATCTTTATATGGGTACAGATGTTGAAAAAGCTGAAGAATGGGGAAATCAAGAGGTAACTATCACTTGGATGCCCGAGAAAAGGAACTAGTAGAAATTGTCAGTCAAATCTATTAAAACATGTTTATTGAGAGGTAATCTGCCCATTGCTTAGAAATAGTTGCTGTCTGAGATATTTTCACCTGCGTTTGTAGATCAATAAAAAATAATCAAATTCAAGCTATTAAATCTTCAAAAATTTGATTTCAGAGTTTTTTTGAATTCAATTCAATTAAATAGCCGCCTATCTAGTTCATGATCACCATAGAATACCTTCCCTATATATTTTTCACTATCGCCTTGTTTTACAGTTCGGTAGGTTTTGGAGGAGGTTCGAGTTACCTCGCAATAATGAGTTTATTCCTGACCAATTTTTATGAAATCAGATCCACAGCCTTGATTTTAAATATCTGTGTAGTGACAATTGGAACCCTGATTTTTATCCGGAATAAAGTTTTCGATTTAAAAATGTTTTGGCCTTTTCTGGTTTCAAGCATACCATTGGCCTATTTCGGAGCTCAACTCCGTCTTTCCCAAAAGGTGTTTTTTCTGATTTTGGGTTCGTCTCTAATTCTTTCAGGTTTAGCCATGATGGTTAGATACATCAATGCAAAGCTTAAATCAAAAGAATTCAGTTTGGTGAAAAAGCTTGGATTAGGTGGCAGTTTAGGGTTTGTGGCCGGCGTTTCCGGAATCGGAGGAGGAATTTTTCTAAGCCCAACTTTAAATCTTCTGAATTGGGCAAACCCAAGAACCGTAGCTTCTTTAGCTTCTGTTTTTATCTTAGTTAATTCCATATCTGGGTTAGTTGGATTGACAGTAGCTGGTACATTCGAATTGGATATTAACTTGATTTGGAAGTTGGTACTTGCCGTAATCTTAGGAGGTAGTATTGGATCATATTTATCCAATGAAAAGTTTAATCTTAGATTTTTGGGTGGTTTAACTGCTGTTTTGGTTATTTATGTAGGATTAAGACTTGTACTAATGCATGGGTTTGGTATTAATATTTGATTGACTTTTCAAATGAGTTGAATCCACTCATGAGAGGGCGCTATTTCGTTACTTTTTTCGGTAATCATTTGCAAAATTGTAAATCAAACTTAAGTTCCAAACAAAATCTTCTCCGTCAATAGATGAATTAATTTTCTGATTAAAAGTAGATTGAAGGCCAATGGGAAAGTCTGTTTTGGTCAAGGTAAAAGTTGAAGTTCCATAAATCCCATCATTCTCATCCACCTTCAAATAATAGACTTGAGGTGTCATTTTAAATCGAACTGTTTCGCCTAAAGGAAAATCACTTAAGGTCCATGTTAAACCCAGAAAATAAGTGTGATCTGGAGGGTATGGATTGATACCATTTCCGTTTAAAAAATAGATTCCTAAACTTGAGCGAGGCGATAATTTAAAAGTCGGTGCTATTTCATACGTCAAAAATCGATTAGCTACTAATACATTTTTTGGTTTTCCATCGACCATCAATTCTCGTTCTTGGAAAATAAATGCAGGATGAGCCCCCACTCTAAGAGAAAATTTCGGTTTGTTAATCAATTTATACCGCCACCAAAATACAAAAGACCAAGGTTTACCATTCATTCCAAATCGTAGCATAGGATCAAAGGACAGACGATCACCTCCCAAACTCAAATCAAATAAGAAAGCTGGTCTTCCTAAAGAAAAAAAAGGAATGATAGAAATGCCGTTTGAAGTTGCCGTGATTGTCCCGTCGAAATGCTTTATTGTCGGTTGCGATTCTTGAATAGTTTGAGATTGTACTTTAATAACAAAAATCAAGGAAAGGTAAATGAACAGGAATCGAAAGAAGATTTGTTTCATTGATTTTAGAAAAAGACAACTGATTTTTCTTATTTGAATAATTATAAGTTCACTTTACAAAATTCAAGGCTTTAAAACCAATTAAATCGCAATTTTCAGATCAATAAGCTATTTATTCGACCAAATCTAGTTCTTCTATAAGCCATAGCTAGAAGATTTTCAATAAAAAAATAAATGAATGTTTTGAAATGATGACTTTCAATAAATCAATTTATAAACTCCCTAAATTCCTTAGGAGAGACACCTACTTGCTTTTTGAATAATCGAGTAAAGTGCTGAGGGTACTTGAATCCTAATCCATATGCAATTTCGCTGATGGAAATTTCAGGATCGTGGAATTGATTTTTCGCTGCTTCGATCAGTTTGAGCTGGATGAATTCTTGAGCAGTTTTCCCGGTTTCTTTTTTCACCAAATCCCCAAAGTATTTTGAAGACAAATTTTGGGCTTCTGCGAAATAACTCACAGATGGAATACCCTCTTTTTTGGCCTGACCAGACTTGATATAAGATTTTAAAGCAGAATCGAAGCACTCAACCACTCCCTCATTCATCATATCCCGGGTGATAAACTGTCGATCATAAAATCGCTTGCAATAATTCAAAAACAACTCAATTGTTGACACAATGACTGTTTTACTATGTTGATCCAATCGTTCAGTCAATTCATTTTCAATCTTTTCAAAGCAATCCAAAACAATCCCCCGCTCTATCTGTGAAATATGCAATGCCTCATGAAGCGCATAAGAAAAGAAGGAATAATCATCGATGGTTTTTCCTAAATGGGTTCCACGAAGCAAATCCGGATGAAAAATCAACGCATATCCAGCCATCGGTTCCGGGTTATCCAGTGGCTTAATGTTCACGACTTGTCCAGGTCCAACGAAAACCAACGTTCCTTCTTGATAATCATATTTCTGACGTCCATAACTTATGATACAATTAACTCCCTGCTTTAAAAAAATCCCATAAAAATGATATCGAACCGCATATTCATCAGTTCTCTTTGGCATCACAGCTTTTGACAAATCAACTACACTCACCAAAGGATGGAAGCTGATAAGACCTAAACCGGAATTGTAATCATTGACAGAAAATAGATCGTAAATAGTATTCATTTGGAAATCTTTAGTAAGTCAAAAATAGATACTTTGTTGATATTTTTTTTGAACCAAGCCCTAAAACGGAAATTTTGGTAACTATTTCAGAAATATAGGTAAGTAGTTTGTAAACAAGGATTTATACATTTGAATATGGAAAAGCTTAAAATAGAAAACATGAAAACCTACTTGTCGGTAATCATACTTTTTATCCTTTCTGCAAGCTTCAGCTTTGCACAAACAGGCACTGAGCAGGAAATCAAAAAGCTCTCTATGGACAAGTGGCAATGGATGGCTGATAAGGATGTTTCCAAGCTAGAAAAACTCTTTGATGACAAAGCGAAATTTGTCCATATGAGTGGAAGCTGGAAAACAGACCGAGAACTGGAAATCATCGAATCGGGCAGTATTTGGTACAAAAATGCAGACGTGCATGATACAGCGGTCGAAATTTCTGGAAATACTGCATTAGTATGGAACCGGATTACTTTGACAGCTTTTGTCAGAGGAAATGATGTGGTCACAGAATTTACAGTGACTGAAGTATATCAAAAGCAGGGTGAAGACTGGAAAATGTTGGCATTGACTTTCAGTAGTGTAAGAGACACACACGAGATTGAGCATTAATCCCAAAACCATACAACCATGAAAAAGACAATTCTAGTATTCTTCTTATTGTTTTCCGCAGTACAATTCTCCTTCGGACAAGATGGGGCGACCAAACAAGAAATCATTGAGCTGTCCAAAACCAAATGGCAGTGGATGTCAGATAAAGAAGCTGATAAACTTTCCGAATTATTTGATGACAAATCCGTTTTCGTTCACATGGGAGGTGCCTGGGGCAAAGAACAAGAAGTTAATATTATCCGAAGTGGCGGGATCTGGTATAAAAAAGCTGACATCCACGAAGTATCTGTTGAGATTATCGACAACACAGCCATTTTATTGAACCGCATTACATTGATCGCCGAAGTCGGTGGTAATGAAGTATCTAATCCATTTGAAGTAACTGAAGTCTATATAAAAAAAGCAGAAGGGTGGAAACTTGGCTCCCTTTCCTTCACCAAATTAATGGGACCAGTTGACAAATAAAGATTAAGAGACCGTTAAACCAAAACTTTATTAACTTGTAATAGATAAATTTTCAATCTGTTAATTCATGCAAAACCCATCCTCAAAACTAACTAGAAGGTCATTTTTAAAAGTCTCCACATTGGCAGGAGGTGGAATGATGTTAAGTTTCAGTTGGCTGGCAGGATGCAAACCTAAAACTGAGGAAGTTTTGGGGACACCAAAAGAGTGGTTTAGAATGAATGGTTATATCCGAATTGGAGACAATGGATTAATCACCATTATGTCACCCAATCCGGAAGGTGGACAAAACATCAAGACCTCTATGCCTATGATTGTTGCGGAAGAACTGGATGCAGATTGGAAAAAAGTTGTGGTAGAGCAAGCTCCATTGGATACCGATAATTTCACGAGGCAATTTATAGGCGGAAGTCAGGCAATTAGAGTGGGTTGGACTCCATTGAGAACTGCTGGAGCCACAGCAAGAATTCTTTTGGTTCAAGCTGCTGCACAAAGTTGGGATGTCCCCATTACCCAAATCAAAACCGAAAATGGGTATTTAATCCATGAAGCAAGTAAGAAAAAAGCTCATTATGGCGAATTAGCTTCACTCGCTGCTAGCCTTCCCATACCCGAGGAAGTTGCATTAAAAGACCCAACTGAATTCAAACTGATAGGTACTTCCAAAAAAAATGTGGATGTCCCAAAAATTATCACAGGGAAACCACTTTTTGGAATAGATTATAAGAAAGAAGGAATGAAGATCGCCATGATTATTCATCCGCCTGCATTTGGACTAAAGCTTAAGTCCTTTGATGCTTCCAAAGCCAAGGGAATGCCTGGAATAATAGATATTTTTCAAATTAAATCTCTTCAGGATGATTACAAAAGGACATTTTTTGATACGGTCCAATTTACTGATTTGATCGCTGTAGTGGGAAACAGTACTTGGGAGGTGATGAATGCCAAAAAAGCCGTGGAAGCTGATTACGCGCCCTTGGAACCTTATGAAGAAAAAAGGGATATGTTTGGAAGAGAAGGAACCAGGACTGTTCCGGGAGGTTTGGAAAGCAGTGATTCACAAGTTCTGAAGATGCTAGAAGCCTCAAAAAATGCAACTATTCAAAGAAAGGATGGTGATCCTGCAGCAGCTTTTAGTCGGGCATCTAAAATTATTGAGCGAACTTACACCGCTCCTTTTTTAGTTCACAATTGCATGGAGCCGATGAACTTCTTTGCAGATGTAGATGGAGATAAAGTTTACTGTGCTGGACCCCTTCAAAAGCCAGAGCTGACCGAACAGGCTCTTTCCACAAGATTAGGCATTCCAATAGAGAACATTGAGATAGAAATGACCCGACTAGGAGGTGGATATGGCAGAAGATCTTATGCACACTGGTTGATTGAAGCGGCCGTCATTTCTCAAAAAGCAAGTGCTCCTATAAAGCTTATTTACTCTAGAGAAGATGATATGACTGGGGGAATATACCGCTCCAGATATCAGATTACTTACAAAGCTGCATTGGATGAGAATAATGAATTAATTGGAATCCATATCAATGGAGGTGGACTACCTGAAAATCCATTACATCCAAACAGATTTCCAGCTGGAGCTGTCGCTAACTACTTGGTTGAAGGTTGGGAAGTTCCTTCCAATATCACAACCGGTTCTTTCCGTGCACCCAGATCAAATTTTAATGCATCAGCTGAGCAATTTTTTTTAGATGAAGTGGCTGAAGTGGCAGGAAAAGACCCTATTGAATTCCGATTGGAATTATTGAGAAGGGCTAAAGAAAACCCAGTTGGAGAAACAAATGACTACGATCCAGATCGATATATAGGAGTTTTGGAATTAGTTAAATCAAAGTCAAATTGGGGTGCCCAAGAAAATGGAATATACAGAGGTGTTTCAGCCTATTTTTGTCACAACAGTTATACTGCTCAAGTACTAGACTTAAAACAGGTGAATGGTGAATTAAAAGTCCATAAAGTTGTCAACGCCGTGGATTGTGGAATTGTGGTCAATCCGGATGCTGCAAGAAATCTCTGTGAAGGAGCAGTGGTAGATGGGATCGGGACAGCCCTTTTTGGAGAGCAAACATTTAATCAGGGAGAGCCAAAAAACAAAAACTTTGATACATATCGAATGATTCGAATGAAAGAAGCCCCGGCTATTATCGAAACATATTTTGTAGAAAATGGAATTGATCCAACCGGTTTGGGTGAACCTGCCTACCCTCCTGTTTTCGCAGCCTTGGCAAATGCCTTATACCCAGCAACAGGAAAAAGATTTTATGATCAGCCTTATGGACCTAGAATTTCATCTTGATTCCCCTAAACAAATTCGATCTGATACACTTATTTAATTGGTAATTAGAAGTTTTCGATGGATTTTCGTAACGATAATAGTTAAAAACAGACTAACTTTAAACTTAAAATAATATCAATATGGCAATATTTAACCTCTCGATTAACGGAAAAAACCAACAAGTGGACGTAGATCCGAACACTCCCATGCTATGGGTTCTTCGAGATCATTTGGATTTAGTAGGTACAAAATTCGGTTGTGGAATTGCCCAATGCGGCGCTTGCACCATTCATTTGGATGGCACGGCGACCCGATCTTGCCAGCTGCCGGTTTCTGCAGCAGAAGGTACAGAGATTACGACCATTGAAGGTATTTCAGAAAAAGGTGATCATCCAGTACAAAAAGCATGGCTAGAACATGATGTTCCTCAATGCGGCTATTGTCAAGCAGGACAAATCATGTCCGCTGTAGCCTTGTTAAAGGATAACCCAAGCCCAAGCGATGAAGATATTGATAATGCAATGAATGGTAATATTTGCCGCTGCGGAACTTATACTCGAATAAAAGCAGCCATTAAAACAGCTTCTCAAAACGTTTAAATCAGCAGAACATGACATTATTAAAGAAAAAAATAGATAGAAGATCCTTCCTAAAAGTCTCCACTCTTGCGGGTGGTGGAATGATGCTAAGTTTTAGTTGGCTAGCGGGATGTAAGCCTACCCCGGAAGAAGTTCTCACCATGCCCAAGGAATGGTTTGAATTAAATAGTTATATCAAGATTGGAGAAAATGGTGCTATAACACTCTTTAATCCAAATCCAGAATTTGGATCAAATGTTAAAACATCCCTTCCGATGATTTTAGCAGAAGAGCTTGACGTGGACTGGAAAAATGTGTTTGTAGAGCAAGCTGATTTTTATCCTGAACGATTTGATCGTCAGTTTACAGGAGGTAGCCAAGGTGTAAGACAGGCGTGGGTACCATTACGTACTGCAGGGGCAACAGCAAGACAATTACTAGTAAATGCAGCAGCTCAAACATGGAATGTTCCAGCAAGTGAAATCACTACAAGTGGCGGATTTATTGAACATAAAGCTTCAGGAAAAAGGACAGGTTATGGTGAAATGGCTTCTTTAGCAGGAACTTTAGAAGCTCCTGATCCTGAAACTGTTAAACTTAAAGATATTTCAGATTTCAAGATTATAGGAAGCTCCAAAAAGAATGTGGATGGTACCAAGATAGTTACCGGAAAACCCATGTTTGGAATAGACCATAAAGTGGAAGGGATGAAATATGCTGCCATCGTTCAACCTCCGGCTTTTGGTATGAGATTGAAATCATTTGATAAAAGTTCGGTCACATCAATGCCTGGAATTCAGGATGCATTTGAAGTGAAAATCTTTAAAGATGACTATGGAAGAAACTTTTTCGATACCACCACCTTCCCTGAAATCATAGCGATTGTTGGAAATTCGACATGGGAGGTATTACAAGCTAAGAAAAACCTGAAGGCGGAATGGGAAAAAGCTCCTGAAACCACCTTCCCGATGGCAGGTAGAGGAGGAAATAATATAGATATAAAAGTACCATCAGGATTAGAGAATAGCAGTGATCATAAATCCAAAATGGCTGAGTATATCAAGAAACCAGGTAATGTGTTGAGAAAAGATGGGGATCCGGAAGGAGCTTTCAAAAAAGCTGCAAAAGTATTGGAGAGAACCTATTCTGCTCCTTTCCTGGCGCATAATACAATGGAGCCTATGAATTGCTTCGCTGACGTGAAAGGAGATAAAGCAGTGATTTATGGTCCGACCCAAGCGCCGGAATTGATAAGACAAACCATTGCAGCAAGTTTAGGAATGCCTCAGGAAAATATTCAGATAAATCTTGCAAGAATGGGGGGTGGTTTTGGAAGAAGAGCATATAGTCATCATATGACTGAAGCTGCTTTGATTTCCCAAAAAATTCAGGCACCTGTGAAAATGGTCTATACCCGTGAAGATGACATGTCAGCTGGAGTTTATAGACCTACCTATTCTGCTACTTATAGAGCAGCATTAGACGAAAACAATAACTTACTGGCTTTACATGTTAAAGCAGGAGGAATTCCTGAATCTCCAATCCATGCGAATAGATTCCCTGCTGGAGCTATTGATAATTATTTAGCTGAAGGCTGGCAAATTGAATCGAATATCACAATCGGTGCTTTTCGGGCTCCAAGATCTAATTTTATCGCAGGAGCAGAGCAAAGCTTTTTGGATGAATTGGCTGAAGAAATGGGTAAAGATCCCATAGAATTCAGATTAGAGCTTCTGAAAAGAGCTGAAACCAACCCGGTAGGTGAAAACAATGATTATGATCCAAAACGCTACGCCGGAGTACTGGAATTGGTAAGGGAAAAATCGAACTGGTCTAATAGTCCTGCTGGTATTTCAAGGGGTGTATCGGCTTATTTCTGTCATAACTCTTATGTAGCTGAGGTGGTGGATATCCGTATCAAAGACAAACAGCCTGTTGTAGAAAATGTGTTTGCAGCAGTAGACTGTGGAATTGTGGTTAATCCTGATGCCGCAGCTAATATGGGTGAAGGTGCGATTGTAGATGGAATAGGAAATGCATTCTTTGGAGAATTAGCTTTCGAAAATGGAGCTCCTACCAAAAGAAATTTTGATACCTACCGAATGATCCGTCATAAAGAAGCTCCAAAGAAAATCGAAGTTCATTTTGTACAGAATAATGAGGCTCCAACCGGATTGGGAGAACCACTCTTCCCTCCTGTTTTTGCAGCCTTGGGAAATTCCCTCTATAAAGCAACTGGAAAGAGATTATATGAACAACCATTCCAACCTCAGCTATTGGAGATGGAGAATTTGAGAATGTAATTAGTAGACTCCTTTACTTAATAGAATAGTAAAATGTGCCCCTAAGAAATTTCTGATTTTTAGGGGCACTTCATTTATATATTTTCCTTTTAATCTTCAATTGAAGACTGATCGATGATCAAATGAGCATTCGGATGCATCCAAAGCATTGAAGCCGGTAATTTTGTTGTGATTTCCTTTTTTAGAAGGGTTTGTAAAGCTTTTTCTTTTCCTTTCCCAGCAATAAATAAAAGGACCATCTTTGCACTCATGATAGTTCCAACTCCCAAGGTCATACCATATTTTAAGGGAATCCCCACTGATTGAATCATCCCACTGGATAAGGTAGTTCTGGAGAGTTCAGCAACGTGGCAATCAAGAGTCAATTTTTCTCCTGGTTCATTTAAGGCGATATGTCCATTCTGACCAATTCCCAAAATACAGATATCGATGGGGCCTGATTTTAGAATTTCATTTTCAATCCTTTTGCATTCTTCATCAGGATTTTTGGTTTGGCTATTAAAAGAGATATAGCGATCTGTTGAGATCTCTAATTTGTTCAATAATTTTTCTTTGATATCAAATTCAGAGGTGAAGGTTGAATCAGGAGGTAACCCTACCCATTCATCCAATTTAAGGACACGCATTTTTTTAAAGAATTTAGGGTTGATTTGATGTTTCTTATGCATCAATTCATATAGACCAGACGGAGAACCCCCACTCGCTGCACAAAATAAAAGGTCCGGTTTTTTTTCAACTTCAAGGTGAACTAAATCAGCACCTTTTTTACTCATTTGAGCAAAATCAGAACAAAAGTGAGTATACATAAAAGGTTTTTTTTTAAGAGGGAAATTAGATTTTTCAACATTCTTTTTTTGAAAGTAAGAATTTGTTGAAAGGTTAATCTGTGATTTCAAATTTAATAAAAACTAGAAATCATAAGATTGGGCTTACCATAACTTGATATTCAGCTAATTATTAAAGAAATTAAGGAATTGTATTCTCAATTAAGAATAAAAATTATCTTCTTTTTATAGCGGATTAAAGTTTACTGATTTCTAATTTTTCTAAACCTTAAATCAAATGGCTACCCATTACCTCATAACAAACAGGGAAGTTACTTCCCGGAAAAGCAAAAGCTACATTTCAGTTAATGAAAATGAATTCATGCGGATGGACGGAGATGAAGAAGCCCGTCATAATTTACGGTATGGCACTGTCAGTTTCGATCCTAAAAAAGCAAAAAAATTAAAGGACTTTAAAATCAATATTATTCCAGAAGTCAATGAAAGTACCTTAAAAAAATATGCTGACAATCAGTCGGTAGACAAAAGTATTTTCCCTTCCTCACAGATATTTGAGGAGCTCTACAAAAGTGGAATTGACTCAAAAAAAAGACAAGATATTTTAGTTTTCATCCACGGTTTCAAATCCGATTTGGAAACATCTATGCAAACTCTTGCAGATCTTCATAGAAGATATGTAGAACCAGAGGACTCACCGATAACCCATATTGTCCTTTTCACCTGGCCTGCTAAAAAGAAGCTATTGAAATACAGGGAAGATGCCTATGATGCTAAGCAATCAGGTTTTGCATTGGCTAGATCCATGGCAAGCTTAAAGGAGTTTTTTAAACAAAAATTAGTCAAAGAGAAACAACCGCTTTGTGAACAAAAAATACATTTGCTCTGCCATAGTATGGGAAATCGTGTTTTAGAGAACATGGTAAGTGACCTATCCCAAGTAAATGTAACAATGACAAGCCTATTTGAAGAAATAATCTTGGCAGGAGCGGATATTGATTATGACGCCATAGAAAGCCCAAAACCAATGTATCAATTGATAGATTTGGGAAAAAGGATTCATATTTATTTCCATAATAAGGATTTGGCTCTTGGAGTCTCAGAAACCACCAAAAATGCCTTTAACAGATTGGGGAGATGGGGTTCTAAAAAGAATGACAAATTACCAGATGATGTGTATGAATGCGATGTAACTGATATCCAAGATGATGATGGTATTTTACATGAAACAGTTCATCATTGGTATTATACCAACTCAGATTCAGTCGTTGAAGATATTAAAAAAGTGTTTTGGGGAGAGAGCTCAATATTTAATTTTTAAATATGAAATTCTCTGACTTACATACGCATAACCATATGCGTGCTCATTTTTGGATGCAGGAGAATCCTGGTCGTTTCGAAAGGAAGGGATCATTTACTCCCTGGACAGTTATTTCATCCAATAGAAAAGGGTATCTCAAAGGGAAAATGGGAGCCTCGTACAGTCAGGCGGATTTGGTGAAAGTCTGGAATGGAAATGTACGGCTTACATTTAATTCACTTTATCCCCTAGAAAGGCAATTTGTCAAAGGGTTTAAACCTACTCCAGGAAAAGACAAATGGTATAGATTTTTGATTGCTTTCGCCACCTCCCATAAACTTCCTTTACGAGATTTTATTCAAACAGCCTATATGAGAATTCCTGATGAGGCCGTCGATTATTTTCAGTCTTCAGGATACGATTATTGGGACTCACTTAATAGAGAGTTAAAGTTTGTTCTTTCAGATAATGGTAATAGAATTGAAAAAAATAAAATCTTTACGCCTGGACTTTTTAGACGGATTTTAGAATCTGAGAAAAGAAGAGGAAAATATGTAGGTGCTGAATTGAATGTCAAACAAGCAATGTATCTCGTTCCTCAAAATCCAACGCAATTAAATGAATCCTTGACGAAAGATGATGAAATCACAATGGTGATCACTATTGAAGGGGCTCATGCGCTGGGTACGGATCGGGCTAGCACAGCGGAGATATCTAGAAGAGTAAAACACATCAAAAAAGAATGGCCTGTCCCTATTTTCTTCATCACTTTCGCCCACCATTTTGACAACAAGCTTTGTGGACATGCGCACTCAATTCCCGATGTCGGCAAGTTATTATTAGATCAAAGCAATAAAATGAATGAGGGCTTTAATCCAAACGGAGAAAGGATTATAAGAGAATTACTCAGTTTGGATAAAAAGTTAGAAAGAGACCCAGATCTTGGATACCGCATACTCATCGATGTAAAACATATGAGTGCGAAATCCCGACAAGAATATTATGAGAAAATAGTAAATAAGTGTTTTGAAAAAGGAGATGTGATCCCCGTAATCGGTTCACATTGTGGGTATTCGGGACGAAAAAGCTTGGATGAACATATAAAACTTCAGGATAGCGAAAGAGACGATTACTGCGAATTATGTGGAGATGAAAGTCATTTAAGTAAAAAGGCGAGAAAAGAACTGATCAAAAACCAGCCAAAAGGTAAATTCAATTCCTGGAATATTAACCTGTGTGATGAGGATATCCAAATGATTGTGAAGACAGAAGGCTTGTTTGGATTATCATTTGACCAACGTATTCTTGGTATTAAATCCACCGATAAGAAAACTTCCAGAAATGGGATTCAACTGATTTGGGAAAATATAAATGCCATTATAGAAAGTGCTTATAATAACCTTCCGGAAAAGGAAGCTCATAAGGTCTGGAAATGCCTTACTATTGGAACGGATTTCGAAGGATTAATTGATCCGCCTAATCCATATCCTTCGGTTTTGGAATTTGAGGTTTTTGCTGGAAACCTAATTTTTGAAATCGAACAAACGCGAAAAAATGAAAACCCCAAACATTTATCTCATTTAAATAATATAGAGGAGGTAAGGTCTGCTGTAGAAGATTTTTGCTTTAACAATGCTGCAAATTTCGTGAAGAAGCATTATCCAGATCGAAAATTATGATACCAATCAAATCTAAGCCAACATTTTATTTTAAGCATCGGCTTAGATTTGATTATGATTTTTCGAGTTCAAATTAAAACTTACTTGGGGTATCTTCCCCAAAAATTTCTTTAACAACCCATCCTTTTCCCCATTCTTCTTTTTCCTGTTCAGTCCAGAGTTCAGGAAAGAAAATAACTTTTTGAAAACGAGGTGGTAAATACTTTTGCCAGTTGGTACCTCCGGTAGCCGCTATATCAACAGGATCTCTTTGAAGATATCTCACTGCAGATTTATAATGTGCCAAAGGCCAGAATACATTCGCTTTGAGATCGAGTTGTTTCATTGCCTCCGTCAATTCATTCGACTTATCTGAACAATCTATATACTTCTGCCATAAGTTTTTACGTCTATATTGTTCAATTGTTTCTTTAAGTCTCTTTCCATACTTGATTTCAAAGTTTTTCAAGGTCAGAGTTTTCTGTCCTGTAGCCAATTCTATGGCACCTTGTTGCCAATATAGATGTTCAAATAAATCGTCTGCAGGTGAATGGTAATCATGCTCATCCCTATTTTTCAATGAAACTAAATTAAAAGCATCTGCTGCCATCAGCTCAATTTCTCTATACTGGGCTGATTGAAAGCCACTGGAAGGCAATAGTGACATCCTAAATTTAAGAAACTGCTCCTTTTCCATTCCTTTCCACATCATCGCAAAAGAACTAATCAGATGATCAAAATACATATTGATTCGTTCCAACCTATTCGTAAAAAATGAATTAGTTATTGGTTCCTGAATAGATATTTGCTCTATTTCAGAAATTATCAATTTGAAATACAATTCAGTTATCTGATGATAAATGATAAAAATTTTCTCATCAGGAAAAGAAGTTTTTGGTTGCTGTAGAGATAACAAGACATCCAAATTTATGTATTCCCAATACGTTAGATAGTCTGCATAAAGTAAGCCTTCCAAATAAGAAAGCATATCTTGACCCGATGCTTTAAACTTACTTTGAAGTTGTTCAATTTTATCAAGGATTTTTGGGTCAAATTGATCTTGTTTCATATTGAATTTAATTAAAAAAGATAGACTTTTAGGAAGCAAAGTATTTACTTCGGTGCAATCAGTAGTTATTAGACTTGACAAAAATCACTGATTCATCCTAATTAACCAAAAGACAATGGAGTCAAAATCAATCCAGAAAACCCAAAAGCAAGACTTATTTGAAGGAGTTGATTTCCTTCAAATCGACGATTTACTGACAGAGGAGCATCTTTTAATCAGAAGTTCGATAAGAGATTTCGTTAAAAAAGAAATTTCACCTTACATAGAAAATTGGGCTCAAAGAGCTCATTTTCCCAGTGAAATAGTAAAAAAATTCGGTGAGGTAGGTGCTTTCGGCCCTCAAATCCCCACGGAATATGGCGGTGGAGGATTGGATTACATTTCCTATGGGTTGATTATGCAAGAGATTGAAAGAGGTGATTCCGGTATGCGGTCAACAGCCTCTGTTCAGGGTTCTTTGGTCATGCATCCCATCTATAAGTTTGGATCTGAGGAGCAAAGAAAAAAATACTTACCCAAACTAGCTTCTGGAGAAATGCTGGGATGTTTTGGTCTAACAGAGCCAGATCACGGATCCAATCCCAGCGGTATGATTACCAATTTTAAAGATATGGGGGATCATTACCTGTTAAATGGAGCTAAAATGTGGATTTCAAATTCACCTGAGGCAGATATTGCTGTAGTTTGGGCAAAAAATGAAGAAGGAAGAATTCACGGTTTGATAGTGGAAAGGGGTATGGAAGGATTCTCCACTCCTACTACTCATAATAAATGGTCCTTGAGAGCCTCCTGTACGGGTGAATTAGTTTTTGACAATGTGAAGGTGCCAAAAGAAAACTTATTGCCTAACAAGTCTGGATTGGGAGCCCCTTTGATGTGTTTGGATTCTGCTAGATTTGGTATTGCTTGGGGAGCTATCGGTGCTGCAATGGACTGCTATGAATCCGCCAGAAAATATGCAATGGAAAGAATTCAGTTTGATAAGCCAATAGCAAGTTTTCAACTCGTACAAAAAAAATTGGCAGAAATGCTAACTGAAATAACAAAAGCACAACTTTTGGCCTGGAAAGTAGGGAAAATGATGAATGAAGGAAAAGCCAAAACCGTTCATATTTCCATGGCTAAAAGAAATAATGTAGAAATGGCTCTAAACATAGCCAGAGAAGCCAGACAGATCCATGGTGGAATGGGGATCACAGGAGAATATCCAATTATGCGTCATATGATGAATTTAGAGTCGGTCATTACCTATGAAGGGACCCATGACATCCATCTACTTATTCTTGGACACGAAATTACCGGAATCCCCGCCTTTAAATAATAGAAATAGCCCTGAAACTACTTGATTTCAGGGCTTTTTTTTAATTCTCCAACTCTTCAGGAATTTTTAACCAGACAGTAGCCATGCCTTTAATAGGTCCTATAGTACATTCCCTACATGTATTGGTTTGGGTCTGAACTAATTTGTCATTTATATAAATATTTACTGTTATATCTTCAGAAGGTTCTCTCTGAACGTCACCCACACATTCAGAGCAATCTGCGGTACCATGGATAGTAACTATTATTGGAGACACCTTTGGCTCAAAACTATATTTCCATCCACTAGGAAGTAAACTGCCAGCCATTTCAAAGGTATTGATTCTTTCTCCGTTTTCGTCATCAAATTCCCCGTACCAGCTTGCACCTCCGCTTGTAATCACCTCATACGTTACTTTGATTGTAGGATCTTCATCTTCACTGCAACTAAAAATAAAAGCGGTAGAGATCAGAATTGCAAATAAGATTTTTTTCATTTTTCCTGAATTGGTTTTTGATAAACCTGAAACGAAAACAATCCAAATTCGCAACAAGAAATTGAAGAAATTTTAAAATATGCTATTTCATTTTTATTATTCTCCCTAAGAATATTTTGCTTTGGGTACTTTCTACAGTAATGAGATACGTTCCATTTGCCAAATCTGAAACATCAAAGGTTAACCTAGTTGAAGTTTGATTCAAGACTTGAATAGTTACATTTAAATTCCTCCCATTCATATCATAAATCTTCCAACTACTTTCAGCAAATTCTAGATCACCCGTCGCCTCCACAGTTACTTCTGAGGAAACTGGGTTAGGATAAATTTTCAATTCTTGAGATTCTATTTTACCTCCCAAGATCCCAGAAATAGTCACTTCAATAGCAGGAAGCATCGCTTTGCAACCGGCTTCATTAGTTAGTTCTACCGTGTAAAGGCCCATCTGACTCAGAACAATGGTCCTTTCTGTCTCTTCAGGTAAAATTTCACCATTTCTAAACCATTGATATTCGTAACCTTCAGGGGCTCTTAAAATATTTCCATCTTCTTCTATTTCACCGCTTGGCTTTTCAAAGGATTCGATTTCTATTTTTTCTGTTTCAAATAGGCAGCCGCCCTCATATCTGATAACAGCATGGTAAATTCCGCCTTCTTCAATCGGTAATACCTTTCCTGTTTGTCCTTCTATTTCATCTCCATTTCTTCTCCAACGAACAACTTCGAAAAGAGCTTCGCTGGTTAATTTAATTTCTCCGCTTTCTCCGACACAAATACTTTCGGGTCCAGATATTATTACAGGTTTAGTTACAAGAGATTTCACCGTGACAACTGCTGATTTTTCGGTGACATTCCCAACACCATCTACAGCTCTGAGCTCCACTTGAATTTCCTTACCCACGGATTCACAATCGATAGAATTTCTATTGATTGTCAATTCTTTTATTTCGCAATTATCTTCAAGTAATTCAATAAAGTCTTCGGCTTTTAACTCAAGCGAACCTATAGTTAAATCTAATTCAAGTTCCAGATTTTTAGTTTCTAAAATCGGTCCAAGCTTATCTTCTACAAAAACTGAAATATCAAAAGTCCATTCGGCACCATCTTCCGCAGAGATTTGAAGCTGAATAATATTATCGCCTATATCTGCACAATCAAATTCCGATTGTGAAAGGTCAAAACTAAACCCTGAGCTTTCAAAAGGCCATGATTCAAATACCGATTCAATTTCGAGTTTCGCAATACCCTGCTCATTAAGCTCTAAATTGACCGCTTCTTTCACTGGAGGGAAAGGAACTTCCTCTACTTCTATTAGCAATGTCTCTGAGCTAACCAAACAGCCATTTTCCAAAGCTAAAACAGCGGTATACCTTCCAGGACTATCTATGATAATAGAATTTCCTTTCTCGCCAGAAATCTGAGATAAATCTTTACGCCATTCCCAAACATCATAATTCAATTCCTCTCCCAAGCGCAGTTCTACCGTCCTACCCTCATAAAGAGTGCCCTGAGCAGTCAAAGAAACTTTTTGGGACTCTGTAAATACAAGTAGCGCATAAGTGGGATAAACTGATGTATTTCCAGAAGCATCTGTCACAATTATATCCACGTCAATAGGATAGTTTACAAGTTCTGAATCGACATCCGCACAGGTCACAGATGTTTTGCTCAAACTTACTTGAAGGCCTTCAGAACCACAATTGTCAGTGGGTGGTGAAACGATGAAATCCTGCACATCAAAGACAAGCTCCCCTTTGCTAAGATCAAAGCTATATTCAGCTGATTTCCAATCCAGTACAGGAGGTATTTCATCTACCACTTTGACTAGAATTTCCGACTCTTGTTTCGAACCATCTGATTTTGATAAGGTGACAAGAATAAAATTTTCTCCAAGGTCTTGACATGAAAATTTACTTTGACTTAAACTAACTTCTATATCATCAGAAATCGGCCAATCAATAAAAATTTGATCCTTAGATAGTTCAGCTGTACCATTTTCATTTAAAGCCAATTCAATAACATCCTTGACAGGTGGAAAAGGCACTTCAGAATCTAATACTTCGAAAATTTCAGAATCAACCATACACCCATTGGCTAACATTAACCAGGCTGTATAGAGGCCAGGGGTAGTAACCACCAAAGTTTTTCCTATTTGATCAGGAACTAGGCTTGAATTTTTCCTCCATTCCAGAACTTCGTATTCCAATTCATTGCCAAGCCTTAATTCTACCGAACCTCCTTGATACAATGTTCCAGTTGCCTCAATTGATACTTTTTTAGATTCTCCAATTTTCAAATTTGCCGCAGCAGGAAAAACTCTCGAATTTCCTGAGCGATCAGATACAGTAATGTCGAAAAAAACTGGGTAGGTCAATCTTTCCGAATCAATATCCGCACATGTTATCTTAGATTGACTCAATTCAATTTTAATTCCGTCCAACCCACAATTATCTACAGGTAATTTGGTGAAAAAGTCCAAAGGATTTAAAACCAATTCTCCAATTGACTTATCAAAATTGAGATCAACAGGAGTGAATTTCTCCTCAAAAACAGGGGTAATCGTATCCAATACTGCCATAGTAATTTCCTCCACCCATTCCTGGCTTGAAGAAACATTTACACCAGTTACTTTAATTGTAGTTTCCGGAGTATCCGAACAATCTATTTCAGTCTTTGACAACGTGAATTCTTCCGGTAAAAAAGACCCAAAACTTTCTAGTAAATCCGAAAGTTGAACTTGGGCTCTCCCTACTTCATCAAGAAAAATTTCAATTGACTCTTTTACTTTTGGCAATTCAAAATCTTCCAAAGATTCGAATTTTACCATAAAAGTTCCAAAAGTCCGATCTGTGTGAACCACCTGAAATGGCATATTTCCATTCGGCTGCATGGATTTTTCCCAATTCATAGGAAATGAAATAGCATTTCCCTGATAGACACCTTCTACATTTTGAGTTGGGTCAAAAGGGTTTTGAAAATCAATTATTTCATAGCTTTTTCCTTTCAAGTTTTGGAATTCAGAAAAATCAACAGCTGCTTCTGGATTAGAATTTAGTTTCAGAATCGTGACATAAAATTTGGTAGGATCGTATTTGTTTCGGGTAATCAAAACTTCCTGATCTGTGATGGGATCTGGAGAGAATTGTGAGGCTAAATCAAATCCAAAATTGGCTTTCCAAGTATCAAAAGTTAGTCCATTGAAAGGTTTGTCCTGATTATTTAAGTTGAAAAAAAAATTCGAATTCCAGTTGGCATTGGGAAATGATGTTTTATCACCTGATACCGCATAGAAGTTACCATGGGCATTGTAAAACTGATTGGATCGGATTTCTAGATTATTTAGCGGTAAAATTTCCATGAGATTCCCTCCCCCATAAATGAGATTTTCGCTAAAGCTTATGTTTTCATTAGGCATATAGGTCCTACCTAATGTAACATTTCTAACTTGATCTGCTGTTAATCTTGAACCTTGCAAATCTCGGTAAAAAACATTGTCTGTTATAACCACTTCCGAACTCAGGTTATTCCTAGAACCCACCGTAAAATTATGAGGAGGTCGATGAACTGAAAAATTTACTGTTGCAATGACACCTGTATTGAAAGATACATTTCGGATAACCTTCATTCCCTTATTTTCAGGATCCGTGGTATATAGGTTTATTCCCTGGGAAGCATTTTGAAAAACTATATTGTTTTCAAGGATTTTCGGCTGATTTTCATCTTGATGCTGCACATAAAAACCATGTCCATTTCCTCTTGTGTCACCTTGTGAACCATTATTGAAAATGATGGATCCATAGACTTCATTATTGAAACCATTTCTCCATAATTCTATTCCCCCGCCCACAATATCATAAACCCAACAATTGATGATTTTGATATTGTCCCCAAAGACAGTGATACCCAATTCATCTTTTATTTCAGCAAAGCCATTGCTCGCATCCGAACTCCTTACCGTGGAAGATGAGGTGACTTTCAATCCAACAAACCAAGTATGAGAACCATAAATTAAAAGGCCTGTACCGTTGCTTTTATTTTTACCAGCATCAATGATAGCCATACCATCGTTTTGGGAAACAATAAAAATGGGATTAGCACTAGTACCGTTTAAGTAACTTTGAAAATTTCCCTCATAAGTTCCGTCCAATAGAATCAAAGAGTCACCAGGGACGAGGGGTGAACCTACTCCCAAAGCAAAGTCTAAACTCCAAGGATTATTCTCATCTATTCCTGAATTTGAAGAATCCCCGGATGGAGAAGCATATTTTACAGAACCCTGGGCGGATATGCATGCCAAAAAAAATAAGAACAGGATGGGAATTCTTTTTAGCATAAAGAATCAAAAATTTTAATTGTTCAAAATAAACTATCTGCTTGTTTTTACTTGGTATAGGTCAATTTAAGAATTTTATTTCATGACAAATAGTATTAATCAACCCTACTCTTCAGAATTAGTAATTGTACTGGATTTACGGGATCATTACTGAATAAATAGATATTTCTCTGATCAATTCCCTTGCGTCCACTAGGGTCAAATGTAATTCGGAGCTCTATCGATTCACCAGGGTTTATTTCAGTTTTCGAGATTTCCAGTTTCAGACATTTACAGTTCCCTTGGATTTTTCTGATCTCTAAAACTCTCTGACCTTTATTGGTAATTTCAACTCTTTCATTTTTGATTGTGTTGGCTGAAATCTTTTTCAAATCAATTTCATTTGCACTTAAGACCATTTGAGGAACTACATTCAGTTCATCTTTTGAGAATGGAGGAAAATATTCAAACACCTCTGCCAAAACTGGGATTGGGATCACTGATAAAGAATCCCAGGAAATTGCAAATTGATCTTCCACAAAACCTAACTCATTTTTTGTCAATCCATCATATAAAACTTGGATTAAACCTCTTTCTTGTGGTCTAACAAAATCTGTAACTTGAGAGATTTGAATAAACTCAGGCACATTATATTTCAAGCTATCTGCATAAAGAGTTTCTTCTCCAAAATTGTAAAACTCTAACATCTTAATTTTTGGAACGTTGGTAAAAACCTCCCCCATATTCAATTTGGGAAGTCGAAAACCAACATTAGCTATTTTTGTCGAATAAATTTTTTCAGGATTATCTGGATATGGGATCGCAGTTCCTTCTAAGTACAAGGTATCTTGTAAATTCTGTAGGTTTCCCTTGACAATAACCATTCGGTTAAAATAACCAGCGCCTGAAGAGGGATCAAAAGAAACTTGAAGTGTTCCTGTTTCTCCTACTTCGAGGGTATCCTTTGTAAAATCAACTGTAGTACAGCCACAGTCTGTCCAGACATCTTCGATATAAAAAAGTGAATCTTGTGTGTGTGTAAATTCAAATTCAGCGATTTGTTTACCCTGCTCTTCAAAAACTGTCCCTAGATCAAGCTTATTGACCTTCCAGATCAACTTCGGAATCACAGTTTCCTGAGCCTGAACAGGTTGTAAAAGGAAGGTGAAAACAACGAAAGAAAGAAATGAAATGGGAATTTTGCTCATGTTGCAATTAACGCATAATTTCAAATGGATTATATCCTGTTTTACTTAATTTGCGCCAAAATTAAACAAATGGCAAGAGTACTTACAGGCATTCAGAGTAGCGGAAGACCTCATTTGGGAAATATCCTTGGTGCGATTGTTCCAGCTATAGAACTGATTAAGCAAAACAAAGAAGAGTCTTTCATCTTTATCGCTGATTTTCATTCCTTGACTAGTTCAAAAGATGGAGAGGTTAGAAAGCAAAACACATTAGCTGTAGCTGCAGCTTGGCTTGCATTTGGACTTGATATAGAAAAGACTGTCTTTTACAGACAATCAAGAAGACCTGAGGTAGCAGAATTAACCTGGTATCTAAGTTGCTTCACGCCTTTTCCAATGCTTGCAAATGCACATAGTTTCAAAGATAAATCTGAAAGACTTTCGGACGTAAATGCAGGTCTGTTTACCTACCCTGTACTAATGGCATCTGATATTTTGCTTTATTCTGCAGATTTAATTCCAGTTGGAAAAGATCAAATGCAGCATTTGGAAATGACTCGGGATATTGCAGCTACTTTTAACAGAATTGTTGAAGAAGAAATTCTAACCATTCCTGAAGCAAGAATTGATGAAGGGGTAAAAACCATACCCGGTACTGACGGACAAAAAATGAGTAAGTCCTATAACAATTACATCGATATCTTTCTCCCCGAAAAAGCCTTAAAGAAGAATATTAATAGCATTATAACAGATAGCACTCCTCTTGAAGAGCCGAAGGATCCGGATACCTGCAATGTTTTTAAACTTTATAGTTTGATAGCCACCGAGGAACAAACCTTGGCAATGCGTGGAAAATATCAAGGCGGAAATTATGGTTATGGGCATGCTAAAAAAGAATTCCTTGAACTTATTCTGGATAAGTATGGAAAAGAGAGAGAACTTTTCAATTACTACATGGAAAATCCTGATGAAGTTGAAAAGAAGCTTAGCGCTGGTGAAGAAAAAGCTAAAGCGGTTGGAGAACTTATATTAGAGAAAGTCAGGACTAAACTGGGTTTTAGATAAAAAAGAGAAGCTGCTTTAAATGAAGCAGCTTTTTTTATACCTATTGAAAATAAAAATTTCAATTACTCTAATTCTTTGAATACCACCGTCGCATTATGGCCACCAAACCCAAAGGTATTACTTAGTGCCACTTTCACTTTTTTCTCTAATGCCTTTAAGCAAACTATTGTAATATCAGTAGGAATATTTGGATCTAGATTCTCGGTATTGATTGTTGGAGGTATTATCCCTTCATTGATCGCTTTAATACTAAATACAGCTTCCAAAGCACCTGCAGCTCCTAAAAGATGTCCGGTCATGGATTTAGTTGCAGAAACATGCAGCTTTGTTTTTTCTCCATTACATAACTTCGAAATGGCCTTAGTTTCACTTACATCACCCAATGGGGTAGAAGTCGCATGTGCATTTACATAATCAACTTCTTTTATGGTCAACCCAGCTTCTTCCAATGCAAATTTCATACATTGATAGGCTCCTAAACCATCAGGATGTGTAGCTGTCATATGATAAGCATCTGCTGTCATAGCTGCTCCAACTATCTCCCCATATATTTTGGCTCCTCGACTCTTCGCATGTTCATACTCCTCTAGGATCAAAGCTGCAGCCCCCTCTCCCATCACAAAACCATCTCTTTCGATATCAAACGGTCTTGAAGCTTTTTGATACTCTCCATTTCTGGTTGATAGGGCTTTCAAAGCACTGAATCCTCCGATAGAAGCTTCACTAATAGGCGCATCTGAGCCTCCGGTCAAAATCACTTTAGCTTTTCCCCATTTTATATAGTTATATGCATCCATTATGGCACTATTTGAGGAGGCACAGGCAGAAACTGGAGTATAATTAATACCCATCAATCCGTATTTCATGGAAATCATTCCAGAAGCCATATTTGCAAGGAATTTTGGAATAAAAAATGGATTGAATCTAGGGTTTGAATCATTTTCCACAAACTCTCTCATTTCCTTTTCAAAGGTACTGAGTCCTCCTTGGCTAGTTCCCCAAATAACGCCAGCATCAAATGGTGAATCTAATCTGGAAATTTCTAATCCAGAATCTTCCATTGCTTCTGCTGCTGTATACAATGCGTATTGGGTATATAAATCAGATCTTTTGATTTCATTCCGATCAAGCTTTAAACTTGGGTCAAAATCTTCAATCTCTGAGGCAAAATGAGTTTTAAACTTTTCTGCATTAAAATAGGAAATGAGTTTAGCTCCACTTTTACCATTTTTCGCACCTTCCCAATTGGCTTTCACATCATGGCCTAATGCGGAAAGTGCTCCCAATCCAGTAATTACTACCCTTGTCTGATCCATAATACAAAGTTAAGATTCTTTGTTATTTCGAAGAAAAATGAAAAACCCGACAAATGCCGGGCTTTTATATTGATAAGAATTCTGAAATTACCTACTTCTCCATAAAACTTTAAGTGGATTTCCATTGATAATCATTAGAAATCTAGCTGGATTGGGAACTAATACCAACCTTACATCCTGTCTATCAAATTGATCTGACTCAATTGGAACTCCTTCTCTTCCTTCCACTTCATAACTGACAATACCTTTTGCATCGGGAAGTAAAGGTTTGTATTTATTTGCTAAATAAGCAGTTGGTAAAAGAATATCTGTATCAGATTTTAATACAGCATAAATTTTCTCTAACTCTTTTTCCAAAATTTCTTCATAATCCGCATTGAAATCATCCTCCAAATCATGAAGTTCCTCTTCCAAATCATCGTATTTGGCGTCACTGTAGTCCATTTCTGCCAATTGATTTCTTTTTTCTACAATTTCGGTGAGCTCTAAATCCAGCTTATCCCAATTCATTCCTTCTTGATTTTTTTGTTTAAGAAAGCACAAAGATGGACATTCCCGCTTTTTAAGCAGAATATTTTTGAAAGAAATTAACTGATAAGAATAATTTTTCCATTTCGTCCAGCTTTTTCATAAGCTTTTATCGCTTCTGCAAACTCCTCGAGAGGATATTTTTCGGCTACATCTATCTGAGAATCTTTATCGGTCAAGAATTGAAATACTTTCTTAAAAGCCTCTTTTCTTTCATTTTGATCCATTTCCTGCATATGACTTGACAACCAAAACCCCTCAATTTTTAGGGATTTAAATATCATTAGCCCGCTGTTTACGGGTATATTTTCTAAACTTAAGCTTCCGAAAACCATCATGAGTCCATCTTTTCTCAAAGAGGCTAGCGCTTTAGCTCCTAAAATCCCTCCAACTGCATCAAATGCTACATGAACTCCCCCTTCTGTTTTTACAGGTATAACTTTTTGTAATTTTTCCTTTTCGGAATTAACGACTAAGTCTGCTCCCAACTTTTCCAAAATTTCTTTTTGAGAATCATGACGCACTGTACATGCAACTTTAATTCCTTTTTCTTTTGCCATTTGAATAGCAAATTTGCCAAACGCAGAAGCGCCTGCAGTAATCAACAACCAATCGCCTTTCTTAAGTCCTGATTTTTCAATCATTAGGTAGGCTGTCATTGGATTCACCACAGCTTGACAAGCTACCTCATCAGGCATTCCTTCTGGTATAGGAATTAAAGTTGATTCCGGAAGCGATATTAATTCTCTCCAAGTTCCGGTTGTGGAAAATATAACTCGGGTCCCTTTTGGAAATCTTGTTCCCGCAGACTCGGTTACCCCGGAGGCTTCAAAGCCTGCACTACTTGGTAATTTCGGTTGTATGCCATACAGACCCTGAATAAACATGATATCCGAGGGATTAATATTTCTAGCAGTTACACGTATCAAAACTTCATTTTTTTTTGGAATTGGATCAGATGATTCCACTAATTGTAGCACTTCCAAAGGACTACCAACTTGTTCAAAAATTACGTCTTTCATGTTATGATTTGATAAATTCTCAATATCTACTAATTATTTTAAATAAAACTATTGATATATTCCTTCACCTTAGCGGTCAAGCCTCAATTTTTTATATCTTAAGGTTTATACTTAAATATCTCAAACTATGGATTTATCTAAGGTTTTTTCCCTCGACGGAAAAGTTGCATTAATTACTGGAGCAAGTAAAGGAATCGGACTTACCATTGCTGAGTTTTTTGCTGCAGCAGGTGCTAAGGTAGTCTTAAGTAGCAGAAAACAAGATAAACTAGATGAGGAGGCTGCTAGACTGAAAGGTATGGGCTACGAAGCGATTGGTATTGCATGCAACGTCGGAAATATGGAGGAGCTGCCCGATTTAGTAGAGAAAACAGTAGAAACCTATGGTCAGTTGGACATTTTGGTTAATAATGCAGGGACCAATCCGGTATTTGGACCAATCCACGAAACCAGTTTAGAAGCTTTCGATAAAATAATGGACGTCAATGTGAAAGCTCCATTTGCTTTATGCAATTTATGTTTTCCACATTTAAGGAAATCGTCTTCAGGTTCGGTAATCAACATCAGTTCTATTGGAGCTATTTCACCAGAACCTGGACTTGGTATTTACAGCGTGAGTAAAGCTGCTTTGGTCTCTATGACCAAAGTGTTTGCCAAAGAATGGGGTGACTCAAAAATCAGAGTAAATGCAATTTGTCCAGGTATAGTCAAAACTAAATTCTCTGAAGCATTATGGAGCAATGAAAAAATCCTTGAATACATGCTAAAACAATTAGCTATTAAACGCATCGGGACAACGGAGGAAATCGCTGCTTTGGCACTGTTTCTAGCTGCTCCAGGATCCTCTTATACCACTGGCTCGATTATGACTGCTGATGGAGGCTTTACGATTTAAAGCCCTTTTTATCCTTCTTTAAACTTGAATCTGAGATATTTAATTTTTTCACCTTTTTCAGAAAACATCTTTTCATATCGAGTTTGGATTCCCAAGTGATCATCTTTCCACTCTGATAGGTAAAAATCATGGGTAAAACCTAAGAGATCAATATCTTCCCGGTTTTGAAAAAGCTCTAAAGAATAATTGAATAAGCCTGTATTATCTGTCTTGAAGTGAATGATCCCATCTTTTTTAATCAGCGGCTTGTACATGTCCAAAAATCTCGGAGATGTTAACCGTCTTTTTTCATCTCCATCTCTTGGGAAAGGATCTGGAAAAGTAATCCAAAGTTCAGAAATCTCTTTTTCTGCAAAAAATCTTTCTAATAGCTCGATTTGAGTCCTTAGAAAAGCAACATTATTTATGCCTTCTGCAGTTGCTGTGGAGCTTCCTTTCCAAATTCTACTCCCTTTTATATCTACTCCAATGAAATTTTGTTCTTTAAAAACTCTCCCTAAACCTACAGTAAATTCTCCTCTTCCACAGGCAAGTTCCACTACAATTGGATTATGATTTTTAAATTGAAATTCGTTCCAATTTCCTTTAATCGATCCAAATATTTCTTTTCCGTCTTGAATTACATTTGGGTTCTCTTCGTTTTCTTTGAATCGAACAAGTTTTTTTCTGCTCATTTATAAGTCCTCGATTTCCGCGACCACAAAAGTACTCCCTCCGATAAATATCAGGTCATCTTTTCCCGCATTTTTTCTAGCAAAAGTCAAAGCCAGATTGACATCAGGAATAATTTCTCCAATAAGACCAAATGTTTTTGCCTGAATCGCTAATTGGGATGCTTTCAAAGCCCTTGGTATAGTAGCCTCACAAAAAATGTACTTAGCACTATTTGGAAGCATAGAAAGCACTTTAGAAATATCCTTATCCTGAACCATTCCAATAATGAACCAGAGATCTGAATATTTGTACGTTTTGAGTTGATCCAGAATTTGAGAAATGCCTGATTCGTTATGGCCTGTATCACAAATCACTGTTGGAGACTCTCCCAAAATCTGCCATCTTCCCTTTAGACCTGTCTGCTTGGAAATTTTTGACAAACCTTCTACTATTTGGGAATCCGAAATTTCCCAGCCTCCTAATCTCAATTGATCCACAGCTTCTAATATCCCAGGAAGATTAAATCTTTGATAATTTCCTAAAAGATCAATATTAACCCGAAATTCTTTTCCTTTCGAGTTTACTTGATAAGTCGCAGCCCCCTTTGATTCTTGGATCTTTTTTACTTTCCATTTTTGATCTGCGAAAACGATTGGTGAAGAAGTGTTTTCGACTTTCGCCAAAAAAACCTGCTTAGTTTCCTCCTGAGTCTGAGAAATAACTACAGGTACACCCTGCTTGATAATCCCTGCCTTTTCTCCTGCAATTAGGGGTAGCGTATTTCCTAAAAATTGCATGTGATCATATCCAATATTGGTTACGATCGATATCTCAGGTAAAATTACGTTTGTACTATCAAACTTACCTCCCATTCCCACCTCAATCACGGCAATATCTACTTTCGCTTCAGCAAAGTACCAAAAAGCCATTCCAACCGTCATTTCAAAGAAACTTGGTTTTAGCTCTTCTAAAAATGATTTATTCTCAGCTACAAATTGAATCACTTTGTCTTCTGGAATTTCATTTCCATTGACTCGAATTCTTTCTGTGAATGATTTTAGGTGCGGAGAAGTATAAAGCCCTGTCTTATATCCAGAGGATTGGAGAATGGATGCTAGAGCATGGGAAGTACTTCCTTTACCATTCGTTCCAGCAACATGTATTGACTTGAATTTCCTTTCCGGATGGCCCAAGTGGGCACTAAGAGCAATTGTATTACTAAGGTCAGTTTTGAAAGCGGAAGCTCCTACCCTTTGGAACATGGGTAAAGCATTGAACAGATAGTCCAGCGTCTCCTGATAATTCATGGATTAATCCACTTTAATAATGAATGTTATTTTACCAGAAGAAAAATCAGCAGCAGCACCCCCCTGTTTCTTGAAAGAAATATCAGTTACTACTTTTCGATAATACGCCAATACTTCATTCGATACATTGTATTCTAAAGGAACAGCTTGAACTACCCTACCTGCGTCATCTACAGTTATTTTAAATACAATCTTACCATTTCTAGTAGATACCCAATCATTGATATTTGGTCTGTTTGCAAAATCCCATCCAGCAAGATCTAAACTTACTCCGTTTCCCGGATTAGTTCCTTTTCCACTACCTGTTCCCATGATAGCTCTACCATCTACTGTACCTTTTGGATCCCCTTCATCACCTTTTTCATTGGAAGTTCCTTGAGCACCACCTGATGCAGGAGTCGTTCCTTTTCCGGATGTACCTCCAGCTCCAAAAATGGCTCTTTGATCTACTTTAGGTTGTTCGGGAGCTTTTTGTGTGGTTTCCTCAGCCTCTGCTTTTGCAGGAGTCGTTACAGTCTTAGATGGCTCTGTTTTAGCTGGCTCAGGCTTTTTTGATGATTCAGATGCTTTTTCTTCACCTTTGATGGGAGAAGGCTTTGTGGTTACCGCCTTATTTACCGCTGGCTGTGATTGAGCTTTAGGTTTAGCTACTTCAGTTTTTGTACTTGGTGTGGGAGTAGCAGGCTTTGTTACTGCTTTTTCTACAATCTCTCCTGGAGCAGCTGCTTCAGTAACAGGTGTTTGAATTTCTGATGGTGAATTGGGACTATTTCTTTCACCAGACCCAGTTGGGGTAAAACCTAAATTTAACTCCAAACCAAATGTTGGAAGCGGTGGAACTGGTTGTTTCCAGACCACGATAAAGTAAAAAGCAAGGAGTAGAAGGGCATTGAATACGATTGTAATAATCCATGCCCTTTTTTTGCTTTGAGATTCTTCTTTATCTGCGTCCCAATATTGCATAATTAATATGGCTTCGTGGCAATGGAGACGTTCGCTTCCAATCCGGCAGCTATGCCTCCAATTTCGACTAAATATTCTACAGGAACTTCCTTATCAATATGTAAAACTACTTGGCCTTTTTTATCTGCCAATAATGTTGTCAACTCAGCTTTGATATTCTCTCTGGGTACGATTTTATCATTAACCGAGTATTTAAAGTCCTTGGTTATTGTAACGGAAACTTCCTGCATTACGATGTCTGAAGTTTCGCTAGAGGGCAAATTTACCGGTAATCCTGAGGGGGTAATAAAAGAAGAAGTAAGCATAAAGAAGATCAATAACAGAAATATTATATCTGTCATAGATGACATACTGAATGCTGGATCTACCTTATTTTTAGCTTGTAATCCCATCTTATTTATCTTGAAGTAAATCGATGAATTCTACGGTGGTATATTCCATGTTATGCACCAATTTAGATACCTGAGATACCAAATAGTTGTACCCTAAATACGCCAAAATCCCAACTACGAGTCCTGCTGCGGTTGTAATCATTGCCTCGTAAATCCCTTCAGAAAGCAGTTTTGGAGAAACCATTCCCTCTTCCTGAGCTATTGCTATAAAAGCTTGAATCATACCTGCAACTGTTCCAAGGAAACCGATCATCGGTGCAGCCCCTGATACGGTAGCAAGAAGATTTAGATTTTTTTCAAGTTTATAGATTTCAATTTTACCAACGTTTTCGATGGATACCTCAATGTTTTTCAGTGGGCTTCCAATTCTTTCAATCCCCTTTGCTATCATATTTGCCACTGGTGTCTTCTCTCCTGCACAAAGCATTTTTGCTTTCTCAATTTTTCCACCCTGAACCAAAACACGAATCTGATCCATTAAAGAAGATGAGGTTTTTGACGCTTTTTTCAGCGTAATTAATCTTTCGAAGAAAATAAAGATTGCTAAAATAAAAAGCAGATATAAGGGGACCATCATGTATCCACCTTTGATCAAAAGATCTAATAAGCCAATATTTTCTTTTGTGGCGCCTTCAGCAAGGCTGTTTGCTGCTGCCAAGGAATCGGCAACAGAAAGTGTTTGAAGAAGAATCATATTAATATTTCAAAATCCATAAAGCTTCTGTGTATTGATCTTTGATCGCTTCAAGTTCCTCACTTGCCTTTCTAAAGCTTGTGAATGATCCAATAGCCAAACGATAATTTCTAACGTCTTCGTATGGCAAAATCATATAAATTGAACTGACGCGATCTAGGTACTGCTCAGATTCATCGATTGCCATACGTTCATTTGGCAAACTTCCCACAACAATAAAATATTGCGGACGATCTGATTTACCTTCTACCCGGATCAATGTCTCAATACCTGTACGATCAATAGTTGTACCAGTTTGAGATGTTTCTACAGGTTCTTCTAAAGAAGAATTTGAATTTGAAATAGAGTCTTGATTTTCAGCGGATTGTGTTTCTTCTGTTTCGATATTTTCCACTGTCGGTGGAACTGAAGTCTCTTCACCTACAGGCTCTTCCTGCTGCACAAGTTGATTTTCTATAGGAGGGGACTCATTTCCTTGGCTTAACAATTGCCAAACTATAACAGAAATGACAACAATCGCCGAAATCAAAACTATAGGAATCCAAGTACTTTTATTTTTTTCAGGTGTATCTATCGATTCTTTTAGGGAGGTGGATGAAATTTGCTTTTCCTCTTTTTCTAAAGCTTTGGTAGATCCGAATCCCTTTTCTTTAGGAGATGGATTATCAGTTTTACTTTCTAAAGTTGAGTCAACTTCTTTTTTTTGTTCAACTGGCTTGGATACAATTGATTCTTCCTTTTGAAGTTCTTTTTCAGAAGCAGGCTCTTTGGGATTCACAGAATCTAATGGGACAATTTCCACATATGGAAGTCCATAATCCTTAGGGTCGGACCATTGTTTATTTTCAAAAGAATTGTCAGGCATAATAAATTGAGTGCTACGAAACTAAAAGAAAAGAAGATAATCCCCAACCTAGAAATAAACAATCTTAGAATTTCATCGAAACTCCACCTATTAGTTGAATTCCTCTAACTGGATAATTTAGCCATCTTGTATTTTTCGTATTCAATATATTGTTACCTTCTGCAAAAACAGCAAATCGATTTGTGATCTGATAATCTGCTTTTAATTGTAGATCTGCAATGGTTTTTAGCTTTTCTACCATGTAATTTTCAAAGGTTCCTCCCTCGTTTAGGTTTGCCTTTCTGGCTTTTAATCCTCCCATGAAATTCAGGTTTGCCTGAACTAAAAGACCTTCAACGGGAGTAAATTGATTATTTGCCCTAAACTCCCAAGTTGGCCTATGCCAAGCTTCTTCTTGCGTATTCAAGTCATATTGGTAAAGATCCAGACGGGTTCCTAGAGTATAGAAATCAGAAAACTTAAAACCTAGCTCTCCATTTATGTTAAAAACCGTGCTTTTATCGTCATAAACTAAAGTAAACTTAGATGAATCAGATACGCTTGGATAAACAAAATAATTATTTACAAAAAAGCTTAGATTATTATACCTGCTAACATTTACAGCAGCACGGTAATGAAATGCTTCCTGAAACTGACCTTCAATCCCAACTTCGACTTTATAATTTTGAATGGTATTTAACAGCTGCTCACTAGGTCCTAAAAATGGATTTTCATTAACAAAACTGAAATAAGTATTTCTTTGAACATCTCCTGAAAATTCTCCAAAAAAACCAAATTCATCAGCAAACTGATAAGACGCCTTCAAATTTGGGAAAATCCTAAAATCATTCGATTTATCAGCAATCGAATCATTCTCTGAAACTAAGTTTAATCCAGCAGATAATCTGAATTCACCTAATCTATAAGACACTTCAGGTCGGATTGCGAAATAGACCCTTGTCTGAGAATAGCTGAAGTCCTCGGGATTTGTTGTAAAGTATGAGATTCCAAGCTGTCCTTTCCAATCTTCATTCGGACGGAATTTCCCTGTTGCGGAGATTCCAATTTCATTTTCCTTTACCATGTAGCTATCCTTAAAATTCCGGAAGCTTAACTGTCCTTCATAAGAGAATGGTCCTACTTTTTCAATGTCTCGGATTCCAGCTTTTACAAAAACTGAACTCAAAACATTATCCGGCGCTTCAAATTCAGGATTTTCAAAATTTATTGGATCCACCCCATAGAATGAATAACGATCCTGATGCCAGTCAATTCCTCCAAAAACTTCAAACAAATCAGAAAAATAACTGATATCACCACCAAATGTAGTATGCGATTCTCCTGATTCTTCTCCTTGCACTGGTCCTTTTCCAAAACTTTGATGACCAAGATTTAATGCGTAATTAACTTGATCTACTTCCGTAGCCATGTATCTGGCTTCAAGTAAAGGAGATGCAAAATTACCATATCCTATTCTTAAAAATCCAGGATATAAGTCTAGTTGAGGTGCTCTAAATGGCTTTTGAATTGGAGTTGTTTCCAACACCAATGGCTGTAAGGTAAGCGGATAGCGATTAACTGTATAATTAAAATCATTCAAACCTTTGGGTTGTGGAAGAACTGGTAATTTTTCAAATAAACGCGGTTGAATTGGAACAGTCAACACCCGATCTTTTCGAATGATAAATTCCTGGTCAGTCACTTCCCCCCTAGATTGAGTCTGAGAATAACTCATACCTATGGTCAAACCGAATACTCCGCAGAAAAGAATAGATTTAGCTAGCTTTTTCATGGTTTAATTAAGGGTTTGAATTTTAGTTTGAGCCATTGTCTTTATTTCTTCATTTGTAGATTTCTCTATGATAGACTCCAAAGTTGCTTTTGCTTGAAAGTCCTCTCCCATTTTGATATAATTATCAGCTAACAGAAGAAACATCCTTCCATACCAATAACCAAAATCCACAAAGGGACCTGAGAAATCAAAAATTGTCTCATTGGATTGTTCTACATCTCCTTTTTCCTGAAATGAATATGCGAGCAAATAAAGACCTTCAGCACCTTGGACGGTTTTGTATTCATTCACCAAAGTCATCAGAGTTGTTTCAGCTTCTGCCTTTGCATTGGTCTCATTCTGGGATTTAGCTTTTGTTAGAAGCGCTTTGGGAGTTGATTCAGGGATAATCCCATCCAAAGTCAAGAGTCGATCTGCATTTGAGATGGCTTGATTATATTTTCTGGTCTGATAGCTGGCTATCATCAGTCCTTCCACAGCTTCTGCTTCTTCTATTTTATTTCTTGCATTTTCACCTGCGGTTTGCAAATATGGAATAGCTTCTTCAAAATTTCCTTTTTCAAGCTCTATCCCACCAATCCGTTGCATGGCTCTAAGCCTTTGTGGGGATGCCGGTTCTCTTTCCAGTGCTTTGAACTGCTCCAGCGCTTTGTCTTTATCACCCAATTGGAAATAGGAATCGCCCAGAAAATAAAGTGCATCTAATTTTTGCGCTGTCTGAGGATAATTTCTGAGGTAATTTTCCAACGCTTTTGAAGCTTGGGCATAATTCTTATCAAAATAAATACTCTTTGCAGCTTCAAATTCAAGAGATTGAACACTGGAATTATCAGGATTTGATCCTTTGTACCGCGCCAGATAATCTGAAAATTCGGCTGACCTTCCTTGCAGAGCCAATGTTTCCTGCAATCCTTTTAGCGCTGTTTCAGAGTTTTGAGCATTCGGATGTCGATCTAATATTGTTTTATAATCCTGAATAGTCTGATCATAATTTTGCATTGAAAAGTTGGCAACAGCCCTTCCTTCTAATGCATAAGGGACAAAAGGAGAGTTTGGCTTACTATTTATTAAATCAGAATATGCTCTGGAGGCCTCTGAATAATTAGTTTCCTCCATGTTTATTTGACCTTTTTGGTAAACCGCATCCTCGTAATAAAGGCTATTTGGATATCTTGATATTAAGGTATTTAGTTGATCCAGAGCTTCTTTATTTCTAGTCTGAAAATTCTGAACTACAGCTAACCTATAATAGGCATAGTCTATTCCTGAATTTGACTCATTTATAGCTTGCTGGAAAATTGAGGCTGCCTCAGAAAATCGTTTTTGTACATAATAGCAATCCCCCAATCGAAGCATCGCATCATCATAATTCTCCTTATTATTTCTCCCCCTTAGTCGGTCTGTATAAGTCTTGAATTGTGATTCAGCCCTAGGGTATTGTTGGGAATTAAAATAAGCATAACCCAAACCATATAAACTCTTGGTCAAATAAGCACTTGAAGTCGTCCGCCCCAAAGAAATTGCCTGCTCGTAGGATTTAATTGCTGCTGGTAAATTTCCATCTGCTGAATAAGCTTCTCCTTTCCAAAAATGTGATTCTAAAACAATTGTCCTATCTACTGGAAAAGCTAATGATTTATCCAAATAAGCGATCGCTCCATCCCATCTTTGGTCTCTGAAATAGACCATTGCCTGATAAAATGCCACTTTTTGATAAGCAGCTTGTATTCGGGGAGATTTATTTGTGATCCGATCCATCTGCTCAATCGCCCTCAAGTAATCGTTGGTATTGACCAATGCTTCTGAAAGCAACGTTTCCATTTCAGTTTTTTGGGTACCGTTCGGATATTTTTCCAGATATTCATCTAAAGCAAGAATTGCCGCTTGAAAACTGCCTTTTTGAAGATTTACTTTAGCATAGTTAACGAGTGCATCTTCCTGAATTTTCTTATTGAATTCTGCTTTGGATGCTGCCGAAAAACTAGTAGATGCAAACTGGAAGTTTTCTTGTTTTAAATAAGAATGCCCCAAATAATAGCTAGAGGCTTGACCTAATTCATCGGTAGCTGAGGCTGAATTTTTAAGGTATTCTGCCGCTCTTTCATAGTTTTGAATTTCAAAAAGTGATATTCCAGCTTTATAAATCTCTTCTCTGGAAAGTGTGCCTTTTCTTGAATTGATATATGCTTCATAATTTTTAGAAGCATTTACATAATCATTTTTGGCATAATAAGCCTCTGCCAGATACAAATTGATCACTTCTGGTTTTTCAAGCTTTTGACCAGTACCTAATTTTGGTTCAGCGTATTTTATGAGTTCATCGTAATTACCCTGGTTGTAGTATAAGGATGCTATTAAGTAGGGAACCTTCCCGGAATAAAATACATCTCTAGAAGCCGCCTGTAAATCAGAAATGGCTTTATCATTATCCTTATTTTGTAACGCTATATAACCACTGTAATAATAGGCATCTGGTGCGACGGATGTATTCAAAACTTTTGCTTGGTCAAAATAAGGAGCCGCTTGTCCAAAATTTTTCATCTGGAAATGAGAGAACCCTAGTTTAAAATACAAATCAGCTCTGTTCTCATCAGCCAAACTTGCTGGATTTACTAATGTATAACTATCAATAGCATCCTTGTAATTTCTTTTATAGAAAAAATGATCTCCAAGATATAATCCAGCTGATGTAACTGTTGGGTGGTTTCCATTCTCATAGATATAGGATTTCATTAATCCTGGCCCATCTGGACTCTCCAGTTGCAAAGCAGACATCGCCCTATGCAATTCTGTAGATTTTATTTGTTCCTCAGTTAAATCCTTGGCCAGAAGATGGGTATTATCATACAAAGCAGCTGAGAAAAGTTGTTTGTCAAAAAGCTCAAGTTGATGATCGAGAGGATACTGAGGACTGGTCTGAAAGAGTGTGGACTGAGAAAAAGCATCCAAACTCAACCCTAATCCGGCTAATAGCACCAGGAAATATTTCATAGATTATAGTTGGTTTTAGCTACAAAAAAACAACTGAAATCAATCCTTAAATGAACTGAAAACAGACTATTTCTTCGGGCTACTTAGAAATCTGCTTTGGCAATCAATGTAGTATTTTGTAAACAAGCTCTCGGAGGATTTCAGCATCTGTCATACTTCCGGAGTCAACCCCTTTAGAACGAAGATCTGCCTCTTTGATGTATGTAAACACATCAATTACCTTGCCCAATTTGTAGTTTCGGGCGGATTGTAGGTACTCCCTGGCAACAAATCTAGGTACTCCAATCAAAGATGCTATTTGATCATCGGATGCCTGACCTGCCTGATGAATTAGTGCCAGTTTCGAAAAATAGTTATACATCAGTGCAAAAAGTGGGATAAGCGGGTGAGATTTAGGGTTTTGGATAAAATAATTTATTATCTGATTGGATTTAACTGCATCTCTTACACCAAGAGCTTTTAGTAATTCAAAATTATTATAGTCCTTATTGATCCCGATATATTTTGAAATCTCAGCTATTCCAAATTTGGTAGGTTTTTGAAAATTGATCAACATTTTACCCACCTCATTAGTCATCACCTCCAGGTTATTTCCAATCGCCTCCGCTAAGAATTGGGCTGCCTTGGGTTCTATATCATGACCAATATCTTTAAAATATTGAAGTACCCATTCAGTTAATTTATAATCAGGAATTTTATCAGAAGTGACGTAAACCGTGTTTTTTTGAAGTATTTTGGAGAGTTGAGTTCTTTTATCGAGTTTCTTATACTTGTGGGCAAAAACCAAAATCGTACTTGGCAAAGGATTTTGTGCATACCCAATTAATAAATTTTGGGAATCTTCTTTGCCCAAATCCGGCAAACTTTGAGCTTCTTTCACAATTACCACCTGTCGCTCAGCCATCATCGGAAATTTCCTGGCATTATTGATTATTTGCCCTACGTTGCTGTCTTTACCATATAGCACAATCTGATTGAAACTACGTTCATGCTCGGCGATAGCATTTTTTTCTATGAATTCAGAAATTTGATCTATGTAAAAAGACTCATCTCCTTCTAAAAAATAAATAGGAGCAAACTTTTTTTCTTTAAGATCTTTAAGGACAGCTAGTGGTGATTGGGCCATGGATAATTATTACTCTAAAGCTTAAAGATAATAGCGGGAATGGTTTGGGTGCAAAAAGCCAAGAAAGATTATTTGTTAAACTATTCGGCCCTTACCTTTGTATTACTTATTAAAAGAAGAAAAATGAATCTTGAGAAAGGCATAGAATTGTATAAAGCAGGTAAGTTTGAAGATGCTCTTTCCGTCTTTAACCAATTAATTTCAAATTCGGAAAAATCAGCGGAGTTACATCTTTTTCGGGGAAGGATTTTGTCTCGCCTAGGAAAAACAGATGAAGCGCTGATGGATTTTGATTTAATAGTAGAAATTGACCCCTACAATACGAATTACATTTCGGATCGCGCAGTGGTTCTTCACCTCTTAAAAAGAGATGAAGAAGCCCTAATCGAATTCGACAGAGCCGCTAACTTAGATCCCAAAAACCCTTATAGATATAGTAGCAGAGCTTATTTTAAAGATAGAATCGGAGATTTAAAAGGTGCCATTGAGGATTATGAGAAAGCGATTGAATTAGATCCAGAAGATGCTGTTTCCTTTAACAATAAAGGACTTGTTGAAGAGAAACTTGGCTATAAAGAACGGTCTAAAAAGAGCTTTGATAAAGCAGATAATTTAGTAGGATACAAACCAAGTTCTCAAGAGTTGAACCCTTCTCCTCCTGAAGAGAAAGTGGTAGATAAAACTGAAATATCAGAAACGAAAGAAAAATTAACTCCCTCATATTATCTGAGAATTATCGGATCTTTATTTTCAGATTCCAAAACAAGAAGAGAATTCAAAGAATTTGTCCTTGGGATATTCAAGAAAAAATAACTAGAACGATTTGATGACCCATAATGGCTTGTTAATAAAATAAGCCATTTTTTTTGATAGATTCTTAGTGAAAATCTGATCAAAAAATGATTTTTTCTTACTTAAGGTAACTAAAATATCACCCTTGGAGGTTTGTAGGTAATTTTCGAGTCCTAGTGCCAACTCATCCCGATAGGATTTGAGAACATAGTTTACTTTTTCATATTTCACAAATGGCGAAATTTCATTAATCATTTCGAGATGAAGGGATTTATCAATTGCCTTATGAGTGCTACTTACATGAACAATATCTATTTCAGAGTCAAAAAAACTTGCTAATTCAATAATCTTCTGGATAGCAAGTTTATCCTCCTCTAAATAATCGCTTGCATAAACCCATTTTCTTGGCCTTTTGAAAAATACTTTTCTGGGAACTACAAATACATCTATTGCTGCATCTTCGACTATCCTGCTGGTCTTTGAACCAATTATATGCTCTCTCAAATCGTTGATCCCCTCAGTACCCATCACAATCATATCGGCATTTATCCGCTCGACTTCCTTCAACGTTGTAGCAACTATTTTTCCATTATCATGCCCTATGAAACAATTATTAAGCCCCTTTGGTAAGCTCTCTTTTAAAACTGCCTGTTGAAGATTCGTTAATTTTTCTTTGATAAATTCAACTTGATGATAACCCTTTGTATCAAGTGGAGAAAGCTTCTCGTAGTCTTCTTTGTTTAAGACATGAAATAAGAATAAATCAGCTTTATATAACTCTGCTAATCTAGATGCATATTCAATAGCATTCAAAGAACATTCTGAAAAATCAGTTGGGCAAAGTATAGTAAAAGCTCTAGACATATTTAAAAATTTTAATAGCCTCTTTCCCGATTAACGAGATTATGGAGAGGCTGGTTGGACCGTATTCTGTGAATATTATCTACAACTTGAGGCGCTGCGGCCTTAGGATTTGTCACACTCGCTATATGTGGAGTCATTTGAATTCTTTTGTCAGACCAAAAAGGATGATCCTTGGGAAGCGGTTCCTTTCTGTAAACATCCAAAAGTGCACCTGATAAAAACCCTTTTCCTAGAGCGATAACCAAGTCTTCTTCTACCAAATGCTTACCCCTAGCAACATTAATTAAATAAGTCCCGGGCTGACATTTTGAAAATAAATCCAAATTAAGAATGTCCTCCGTATCTGGAGTTAACGGGAGAAGACAAACAAGCACATTCACTTCATTTAAAAAATCCTCCAATTTCTCTTTTGAAAAATAGGGATATGGAAAATCGGTTTTTTCTGAAAAACCAAATCCCACCACATCAAATCCCATAAAAGATAATTTTTCTAATACGTCGCTTCCAAGTGCTCCAACTCCCATTACACCCACTTTTATATCTATTTCAGGGTTGCTCATATCCCAGATTCTATTTCTCTGGTCTTCTTGATATCTAGTAAGTTGCCTATGAAAATTCAAGACTCCCATGATCACAAAATTTGTCATTGAAAAAGTAAGCTTTTCATCAACGATTCTTACTATTGGTATATTATCGGGAACAGAATTATCAGTTAAAATATGATCAACCCCTGCGCCCATTGAACTAATTAATTTTAAATTTGGAAATGAATTCAGAATATTCTTAGGATGATTCCAAAGCATAACAAATTCAACTAAATCAGGATCGTTTATTTCGGGATATACCTGAATTTTTAAATCTGGATCTAGGTTTTTTAATACTTCTATCCAAGGATTTGCGTTCTTTCCTGGACAAATAATTGCTAAACTCATAATTTTTGAAAAATTTTAAATCTTAAAAAAGGACATCTAAACCTTAATAGATTTACAACAGTTACTTTAACAAAAACATTACAAAAATGCATGAATTTGTAACAAATTACAGAAATTTTTGAAACAATCTTATTTAAAATTCGATTTAATTGCCATAAAACACAAAAAAGTTAATGAAAAACAAAACTAAATTTTATGTATTCGCCCTTCTACTCATGGTAATAGGAATAGAAGTTAGTGCACAACAAATTGATATGCCTCAAGCATCACCTTCTGCAAAAATAGCGCAAAAAATCGGATTGACTGACGTAACTGTTTCTTATAGCAGGCCGAGTACGAAAGGTAGGAAGATTTTTGGGGAATTAGTCCCTTATGGTTCAGTTTGGAGGACAGGTGCTAATGGGGCTACTGTTCTTAGTTTTTCTACAGATGTTATGATTCAAGGAAATACTGTTCCAAAAGGTCAATATGCGCTTTACACTATCCCTGACAAAAATTCTTGGACTATTATCTTTTCCAAAAACACAAAACTTTGGGGAGCGATAGGCTACAATCCTGAAGAGGATGTTTTAAGAGTCCAAGCAACTCCTGAAAAAACGAAAAAGATATACGAAACTTTTGAAATTGGCTTTGATAATATGACCGATTCTGGTGCCGACTTAACTTTAGCTTGGGATCAAACTAGTGTAGGTTTCCATATTTCAATGGATCCAGACCCCGTAGTGATGGCCCAAATAAAAGAATATGTATTAGAACAGGAAACTAATGACCCTAATTTGTTATATCAAGCCTCCAGTTATTACTTAAATACTGGTCGAGATTTAAACAAAGCTTACGAGTGGATTAAGGAATCAGTAGAAAATGACCCTAAATACTGGACCTTTCATTTAAAAGCAAAAATTGAAGTCGGGTTGGGAATGAAAACTGAAGCAGTAGAATCTGCCCAAGAATCGATTGAGCTTGCTCAAGAAGCCCAAAATCCTGATTATGTAGGTTTAAATGAAAGGTTGATTAAATCATTGAAATAAATATTTAACACAAATAAGCCTTCAAATCAGAGTTAATTTGAAGGCTTATTTGTTTTACTTTTTAATAAAAAACTGCACAATCGCTGCAAATAGCATCACTGCTAGGCAGCCTATGGCATTGTACCAGAGAAAGCCAATATTCCAAACAAAATCAAAGAAGCCAATCCCATTTCTAAAATGAATAATGAAAATTAGCGCTTCTGAGGCTAAAGCTCCAATAAATACTGCTTTTCCATTTACCCATTTCATAAAGAATCCCACGATAAATATTCCAAGGATGGTCCCATAAAATAAAGAGCCTAATAGATTAACTGCCTGAATTAAGTTCTCAAACAAAGAGGCATAAGTAGCAAATAGAATAGCACCTACGCCCCAAAAAGCAGTAAAAAACTTTGAAGACCTCAGATAATGAATATCAGAAGCTTCCTTTTTTATTGAACGCTTATATAAGTCAATCGTACTTGTAGATCCAAGTGAATTCAATTCTGAAGCACTTGAAGACATAGCTGCAGAGAAAATTACTGCAAACAGCAACCCGATTATACCGGTAGGTAGATTATCCATAACAAACCTCATAAAAACATAATCAGTATCTCTAGTTTCTGCCACAGGATCGTTTGCAACTATTAGCTCTTTTACTTCATCACGAATTTCCTTTTGTTCTTGCTTTAAAGATTTTAATTCACTTTTTATTATTCTTTCCGACTCTTTGTCATTTTCCTTGATTGCATCCAACATTTTCATGTAAGATGTCTTACTTTCTTCAAAATTTGCTGTGTAATTATCCTCCAGTTTTTCAAAATCACCTGCATATTCGCTTTCTCGAAGCTTCTCAGTCTGTACTTTATTAAAAACCACAGGAGGTTGAAAAAACTGATAAAAAACAAATACCATCACCCCAATAAATAGAATAACAAACTGCATGGGAATTTTTAAAAAACCATTCATGATAAGTCCCATTCTACTTTGGGAAAGAGTTTGCCCAGAGAGGTACCGTTGCACCTGACTTTGATCAGTGCCAAAATAACCTAAAAACAGAAATACGGCTGCTGTCATTCCTGACCAAATATTATATCGATCAGCGAGATCAAATTCAAAATTGACAATATTCAATTTATCCATACTACCTGCCACATGAAGGGCTTCCTGAAAAGAAATCGGGAGCATTTGAATGACAATTATCCCCGCAAGGATCATCCCTCCCATCATTACAGCCATCTGTTGCTTTTGGGTAATGGAAACAGCTTCTGTTCCTCCTGAAACTGTGTATATTATTACCAAGGTGCCAATCAGAATATTTGTCCAAGTAAGATTCCAACCTAAAAGTGTTGATAAAATAATAGCAGGTGCGTATATGGTGATTCCTGCACCCAAGCCTCGTTGAATTATAAATAAAAGAGACGCAAGGGTTCTAGTTTTAAGGTCAAATCTATTTTCCAAATATTCATAGGCTGTATACACTTTCAACTTATAATAAATGGGAATAAAGCTTACAGAGATTATGATCATGGCCAAAGGCAGACCAAAATAAAATTGGATGAAACGCATGCCATCTTCATAAGCTTGCCCTGGCGTACTCAAAAATGTTATTGCGGAAGCTTGTGTTGCCATAATTGACAAACCTATCGTCCACCAATTCATGGAGTTTTTTCCCCTGAGGTAAGAATCTAAACTGTTTTGCTTGTAAGTTTTGTATACCCCATAGGCTGCAATCGTTCCCAAGGTACCAAATAACACGATCCAATCTATAGTGCTCATGCGAATGCACTTTGAAGCCAAGTGAAAAAAGCAATTAACAAAATAAGGGCAGCAATTAGTCCTATATATAGGTTTTGCCAACGAATAGGTTTTTCTTCCAAAACTATTGTTCTATTAAGTTGATAAATAATTTAATAGCACCTGGAACACCTGCAGGCAACTCTCTAAAAAATGAAATCCCAGTATAAATATAATGTCCTGATCCATATTCAGCATAAATCAAAGATCCATTTTTAAACTCTTCATCCGGGTCTTGAAACTCCAATGGAGTACTGTATTCTTTAGCAATATCAGTAACAAAGTATAATCCTCTCTCCTGCACCCATCCATCAAAATCTTCAGAAGTCACCTGATTTGGTGTGGATAGAACCGGATGAGACCAATCAGCTCGGAAAGGGGAATTTTCTACGGTTACTCTATCACGACTAAGGCTAAAAGGATATGGCCCCATATCATTTGATAAAAGACCACCTGAAGTATTATATTGAACAACTAGATTTCCACCAGATTTAACATAGTCCATTAGAACTTGTTGGTTTTCAATCAAATCTGTATTGGTGTTATAGGAACGAATTCCAACTATTATAGCCTTAAACTGGCTTAAATAATCAAGCGAATAATCGTCTTGCCCTATATATGAAACTTGATACCCGAGAGAAGTCAAAACACTTGGCACATCATCCCCAGCCCCTTCAATATATCCAATTTTATCACCTGAAATTTTCCAGTCCGCTTTAATTAAATTTACAGATGCAGGACTGAAATAAGTAAGGTTTGGAATATGTGGGTACGAAATTCTATTAGTAGTTTGATTAAAAGTCTGTCCAGAAGCGGTAATAAATTGAGCAGTAACAGTTCGTTTTTGATTTCCATCCAGCATGAAAGCAACTTCATAAATTAGTTGCTTATTCGCATCATTTTTCGCTTCAGAGACGATTTCGTATTGATCTAAATTTAAGTTTTCAAATTTTAAATCACCTTCAACTATCTCATTTGAAAAATTTACAGTAACTACTAATTTTTGGCTTTCACCTTCCAAAAGAAATACATTTTCGTCAGAAATAACAATATCAATTTCAGGAACTATTGTAAACGGTTGTTTCACTTCTCCATCAACTCGACTATTATACTTAAACATTAATGGCAATTCCACTTCAAAGGTTTTTCCACCATACTGAATAGTCATCTTACCTTCTAATTGGTCATTTTCAAATGGCTGACCAATTTCCAACTGATCACTGACATGATATAAAGCTCCATCAGAAGGTTCCTTCAACCAATAAGGTTGTGAAAGTGGGGCATCTTCGGGTATTTTTAGATCAATTTTATTTCCAAATAAAATATTCTTTGAAATTTCTTTATTGAAATCTCTTTTTTCACCAAGAGTCTCAAAGGAAATGATTTTAAGATTTCCATCAGATGGATTAGTTATTTCCAAATAAGTTGAAATACTTTCACCGGGATATCCCAACTCTTTTTGAATATTCCATTCAGCTTCAACACCTAAGGATGCTAAAATCAGAGAATTCAAAGAAGAAATCTTTTCCTTAACCCATATCTCGTCAGATTGCAGCGTTTCCAATTTAGTTTTTATCTCTAAAAGAGCAGGTATATTATTTTGAGGTTTCTTAAAATCAAAATCCCTTGAAGCCATATCGATTAAAGCTTCGATTTCCATTCCTCCAGAAATTGTTTCCCACCTATTTTTGACACCATCGAAAGCTGAATTTACTGCATCTTCACCACTTACATACTGAATGTGATCCAAAGCCTCTCCGTTTGTTGCAGTACTTCCAAAGCCCTGTGATTTATGCATCGTTCGACTATCAGCTGCTATCTGGCTATAAGTTTCTCCCAATAGAGGGTTATAATTGCCAGTTGGGAATTCAAAATATTGCTCACCTTCGACTTTTGTGAATTCTCCTCTGAAATTATAAGTATTCCAATAGACCCTCTTAGGTTTCCAGGGTTTCACATATTTCAATTGCTCTGGATAAACAGTTGGATCTCCTGAAATTTTTAAGGCTTCTCCAGCTAGGATGGCAGATGTGGTATGCTGCCCATGATTTCCACCTCCTGGGATTGTATTAAACCTCGTTATGATAATATCGGGTTGAAAATTTCTAATAACCCAAACTACATCCGATAAAACTTTTTCCCTATCCCAATTTTGAAAAGTTTCATCAGGAGTCTTTGTATATCCAAAATCGATTGCACGTGAAAAATATTGTCGTCCACCATCTGTTTTTCTAGCTTGAAGCAATTCCTGCGTACGAATTTGCCCTAACTTAACTCCTAATTCTTTTCCAATTAAATTCTGGCCTCCATCACCTCTTGTTAAACTTAAATATGCAACTTGAACATTTTCTCCATTTGCCAGATAGGAAATCAGCCTTGTATTCTCATCATCTGGATGGGCAGCAACATATAGAACTCTACGGGTTTCTTTTATTTGCTCTAACTTCTGATATAACTCAGAAGAAGGAATTGACTGGGCATTTAAAAAACTAAAGGTGTAAAGTGTGATAATTAGTGTTAAAGCACTAAATAAAGTTGATTTTATCATAAATGGGCTTAATAAAGTCTACAAGCTAAATTAAGCCAGTCTCAAATAAAAATATTTTGTGATTAATGGGGAATCTTATTTATTTCCTGGTCTCGTATATTTAATTTTTCCTGGAATCGTATAACCAAAAGTGAATTCAAAAAAATCTGCTTTGGCTTTATGGGCTTTTATCTGAATTCCCATAAAAACATTATTATCAAACCTATATCTTACGCCAACCCGCTCATAAAACCAAGATACTTCCTGATTGAACTCTGATTGATTAAAATATACCCCAAAGGCTACAGGAGCATATAGATGTTCATTTATTTTCCATTCCCATGAGCCCACTAATGCAAAAGAATTAGCATCAAAAAAGCCAGTATTTTGGTTGGGCCATCTATCCTTAATCCCAGCTCCATAAAACCAGTCAATCCCAAGACCTATCCGGTATTTATAAGATGCTTCCCACAAATAATTTATTCCTAATCCTCCTCTAAAATAGGTTGGGTCTCCTATTTCATAATTTTTTGTCCCTAAGTACAAAGCTAAATTCCAGAAACCTCTCTTTTCAAGATCAGGGTAAGAAACTGGCTCAGTTGGCAAAGACTGAACCTTTCCTAACTTAGTTTTTATCCCAAATCCAATTGGCGCATAGTTTATCCCAGCATTTGGTTTTTTAATGGCCCCATTTGAAAAGTGTTTTAATCCAATTGTCCCCACTAAACTTACCCTTTGGCTTAACTCGTAATTGGCTTTGAATCCTAAATGGATGTAACTATTTAGATTTGAACCTACAAATTTATTGATGGGGTTTGTTTCTGGATCATATGGCTTGATATGAAAACCAAGTCCTATTTGCCCAAAATAGCTTAGATAGAACTTATTATATATTCCCCTTCTTGTAAATGGTAATTCTACAAACCCATAAATCCCCATGGGCCTACCTAGCTTTTCAGAATGAAAAGCTAAAGAACTAAATCCGAACCCCATACTTGGATATCTATACAAATAATTGTGAAAAGTATTTTTCACTTTTCTCCACTCAAACCTTACATCTACACCACTATATGATTCAGTTTCTTTGATTTGGTTTGCCCAGTCTTTTCCATTCCCCAAAAGAGGACCATTTTCATAGCTTATAACAAAAGACTTTTGAAACTTAGATTGTCCAATCGCTTGATAAGAAATCACTGAAACTAAAACAGTAAAGAAAACTGCTTTGATTTTAACTGGCATCGCAAAACTCACAATTGAAACACAAATATAAAAGGAATAAAAAAAGAATATCCTTAATACAGGGAATTCAATTCGATTGAATTTGATCAGGATTTAAAAATTAATTTAAAACTCGAAAAATATGAACCTAAGTAAATCGAAAAATGGTCAATGAGAAAAAAAAACCAACCCGAAGGTTGGCTTTGATTTAATTTTGAGGATTACATTCCTCCTTCCATCCAGTTTGGACCTTTTAATTCGATCAGCTTTTTATTGTATTTATCAGCTTCAGCTTCATTTTTAAGTCTTGTATGTACTTGGAAAAGTACTTCCATTACATCTGTATTATCTGGTCGGATTTCCAATGCTTTTGTGAAGTAAGGAATTGCATCTCTGTAATATCCATCAGCTTCTTTACCCATTGCTTCAGATCTCTTCTCCCACTCTTCGTCTGATAAACTGTTTAATTCAGCAAGAACTTCTCTTGCTCTATCCAGCATCAAAGCACCTGTATAGAAGTTGCCGTCATAGAACTCAGGATCAGCTTCAACAGATTTCTTATAATCTGCAAGTGCACCTTCCATATCGCCAGACTTTTCTTTTAAATAGCCAGATCTCAGTAGAATAGCTGCATTGTTTGGATCGTTTTTAAGTGCTTCTTGAATTGAAGCCATCGCTTCATCCATTTTATTTAATTGCAGTAATAACTGAATTTCATATTCTGCGAGAATTTTATCTTCAGGATAATCTTCTCTAGCTGCCATGACCATGTCATAAGCACCTTCTGGATTAGATTCAGCTCCACTTAAGATTTGAACCATGAAGTAATAAGTATTTAATTTATTATATTCATCTACGTTCAAAAGTAAGTTAAAGTGTTTCTTTGCTTCTTCATACATTTCTAGATCATTTGCTAAAAAACCTGCATTATAATGGATAGTAGTATCCTCAGGTGCAATATCTCCTGCAAGGTCAAAGAAATAATAAGCCATTTCTTGATCTCCCTCATTATATCTTTCAATCGCTTTATCGAAAGAGGTATTCTTAAGAGTATTGATAGAATACGGTCTTAAATTATCAGGAACTCCTGTTATATCTTCTTCCCAAATATCTTCACCGATACCTGAAGATTTATCAGAACCTCCCATCTCAAAAGATTTCATGAAAGTGGAAAGAGCTGCCTTACCGATTTCATAATTTTGTTTGGTGTTACTGGAATCACTCCCAAACATCTTGGTTTCTATCTGAGCTTTTATAAAATATGTTTCAGGATCAGAACCTGTTTCCGGATCAGCTGTTGCAGCTTCAATATCAGTCAATGCTTCTTTAAGATCACCTGATTTGAAGTTTTTTTCTGCTGACCTTACTACTTTTTTTTGTCCAAAGGCCAAGGTTGTCGCACCAATTAGGGCCATTGATAGAATTAGCTTCTTCATTATTAGCGTTTACTTTTTTTGTTTGGTTATTCTTTTGGATCATCTCCATCGGTTTCTGGAGATTCATTATTTATTTCAGGATTCTCTTCCAAATTTTCTTCAGAGTTTTCAATCACATCTTCTTCTTCATCTTCTCTCGTGATTTTTTCTACTGATGAAATACTATCCTCATCTCCTACTTTTATCAATCTAACTCCTTGTGTCGCTCTACCCATTATTCTTAGAGTTTCCATGGAAATTCGAATAATAATTCCGGATTTGTTAATAATCATTAAATCATCAGAATCCGTCACTTCCTTTATCGCAACTAAAGCTCCGGTCTTATCGGTCACATTCATTGCTTTTACTCCTTTACCTCCTCTATTAGTAATCCTGTATTCATTCAAATAGGAACGTTTTCCGTAACCATTTTCTGAAACGACCAACAGAGTAGCTGATTCTTCTGAGGCACAAACCATGCCAATCACATTATCATCATCGCCTTGTAAAGTTATTGCTTTCACTCCTGTAGCAGTTCTTCCCATCGGTCTTACAGCAGTTTCAGGGAAATGAATTGCTCTACCAGATTTTGCAGCGATTACAATATGTTGAGACCCATTAGTCATATCTACTCTGACCAGTTGATCATCCTCCCGAATATTTAAAGCAATAATACCATTGGACCTAGGTCTGCTATATTGCTCTAAAGTGGTTTTCTTAATGATTCCACGTTTAGTGACCATGATCAAGAAATGGTTATTAATATAATCTTGATCATTCAAATCATCCACCTGAATAATTGAACGGATTTTATCATCTGACTCAATATTTATCAGGTTTTGAATTGGTCTTCCCTTAGAAGTTTTGGATCCTTCAGGAATGGCATATGTCTTTAACCAGAATAATTTCCCTTTATCTGTAAAGATCAATAAGTAATTATGAGTAGAGGCCGTGAACAAGTATTCTGTAAAGTCATCCTCCTTGGTGCTAACCCCTCTGGAACCAACTCCTCCTCTACCTTGCGTTCTATATTCTGTTAAAGCAGTACGCTTCACATATCCTTGATGGGAAACCGTAATCACAACTTCCTCATTTGGAATCATATCCTCATAACTGAAATCCTCTGCATTATGCTCTATTTCAGTACGTCTATCATCAGAATAACGATCTTTCATCTCCGTCAGTTCCTCTTTAATGATTTCCATTCTCTTATCCTCATTTTCAAGAATGAATTTAAGCTCCTCAATAAGAGCCATAATCTCCTTGTATTCTTGGATAATTTTATCTCGCTCCATTCCGGTCAAACGCTGCAATCTCATATCGAGAATCGCTCTTGCCTGAATTTCACTTAATTCAAACCTTTCAATTAATCCATTTCTGGCAGTTTCTGGATCAGCAGAATTTCTGATTAAAGCAATCACTTCATCCAAATGATCTAAAGCGATTAAATAACCTTGAAGGATATGTGCTCTTTTCTCAGCTTCTCTTAACTCATACTCTGTTCTTCTTACAATAACCTCATGTCTATGATCGACATAATGGGTAATCAGATCTTTTAGGTTTAGTGTATAAGGTCTTCCTTTTACAAGGGCAACATTATTCACTGAGAAAGATGTCTGTAATTGCGTATGCTTATATAAATTGTTGAGAATTACTGAAGGAATTGCATCACGCTTTAATTCATAAACGATTCGCATCCCTGATCGATCCGATTCATCTCGGATTGCAGAAATTCCATCTATTTTCTTTTCATTGATCAGCTGAGCTGTTTTCTCAACCATGTTGGCTTTGTTGACCATATAAGGAATCTCAGTGATGACAATCATCTCCTTGTTTCCTCCATCTTTAGTCTCCACATTAGCCTTACCTCTCATGACTATCCTTCCTCGGCCAGTTTCGAAAGCAGCTTTAACTCCATTATAGCCATAGATAATTCCACCAGTCGGGAAGTCAGGAGCTATTATATGCTCCATCAATTCAGAAATTGTAATTTCTCTATTGTCGATATAGGCGATAATCCCGGAAATAACTTCTCCCAAATTATGGGGCGCCATATTCGTCGCCATACCTACTGCTATTCCTGAGGCACCGTTCAATAGTAATGCTGGCACTTTAGCCGGTAATACAACTGGCTCTTTTAACGAATCGTCAAAGTTGAATTGATAATCTACAGTCTCCTTATTGATATCAATTAGCAGTTCTTCAGCTATGCGCTTCAAACGTGCCTCTGTATAACGCATCGCAGCTGGATTATCTCCATCTATCGAACCGAAGTTTCCTTGTCCATCCACTAAAGGATAGCGAAGAGACCAAGGCTGAGCCATACGAACCATGGTGTCATAAACAGCAGAATCACCATGAGGGTGATATTTACCGAGTACTTCACCTACGATTCTCGCAGATTTCTTATAAGGTTTGTTATGTAATACGCCAAGTTCTTGCATCCCGTAAAGGATTCTTCTATGAACTGGTTTCATTCCGTCTCTGACGTCTGGAAGTGCTCTGGAAACAATAACTGACATCGAATAATCGATGTAAGCTCCTCGCATTTCCTCTTCAATGTTAATTGGTATGATGTTCTCGTTTTCTCCTTGAGCCATATAGTGCTTTTCTGGGGTCGATTATTAGGCTGCAAGATAGTAAAAACCCAATGGTTTTGAAAAGAGAAAATAAACTGAAAAAAAGTCTTTAAAAAGTTAATACCATTGACCTACTTTTCTGTTCTGATAATTAAAAATACCACTTCCTCTATATTCTATGCCATTATGCATATGTTTCATCACTACTCCACAGCCTGCAATCTTACATCTTTTTGTACCTGGGAATCGAATTGCAAATCCCAACTGCATTCCATAAAGGGTTTGTTTTAAGTTTTGAACCTCAGAAAAGTCATTTGCGGAATAGGTAAAATCTCTAAATTCAGCTCCGCCTTTGACAAACATTTTTGTGTATTCTGAAAAATCTCTCTCAATCCTTAAAGCTATCCCCATATAGGGTTTATCTCCTACCGCAAGCTTTGGCTCGTACATACCATCAGAATTTAGGCTTTCATCAACAAAATTCTTCATTTTCAATTGCCCAAATTCTCCTTCTAAAATAAATCTCCAAGGATAAACCTGTCTTGCTCTTTGTGTAAGTTCAGATTGCATGTAATAATTTGCAGAAGCATATTTTCTGTATTTCCACTTTAGAAAAGACTGTCTTCTCTTTGCATCATAAAGTACCAATCCAACTGTTCCATATAATTTACTGGCCTGGTAGGATCCTCCTTCAAATGGAAATTCAAAATCCCCACCTCTCATGGTAGACATATCACCCCATTCTTGACCGTAACCACCTCCAATTGTCAATAGGTTGAATAAATTAATTCTAAGGCCTGCATTAAAAACCGGAAAAACCCAATCATTACTTTTCAATTCCAGTGGATTTTCTTCTGAAATATCGAGAGGATTATCAAAATTCTGGAATTGGGTCAATGGATATAATTCTGGATTTGGAGTGTAAAAACTATTTGAAAACTGACTATAAGCCGCTCCTGTAGAAAGTTCTAAACTGAACATCTCTAAAACATTTCTGGTAATATTCCCAAGCCCACTTTCACTTTTAGGATTTTTGGCTTTTTCTGAAATTCCAAAAATATCCTCCTCTTGAGCTATAGCAAAAAAAGATAAACAGGTAAATAATAGAGATAGAAACGACTTTTTTAACATCATAGAAAACTAACGAATAATTGGCTGTCTTGGTGTGAAATTAAAAAAAAAGCCTCCACAAAGGAGGCTTAATTTAAAATGTTTGTAAAATCTTATTTTCCGTCCCCTTCATTTCCGTCTTCCTTCTCGCTTTCATTCTTTGCTTTCAATTCGGAAATCAAAGCGTCTAATCTTTCTTTCACAGCTGGATCAGATTTCTGGGCTCCATTTACTTTGTTATAGGTAGAAGCTCCCAAAATAGAATCATTCATAATTAATTCCGTTTTATAATCTTTCACCACGTCTTGAAGAGAATTCTGAAAATCTTGTACTGCTTGATAAGCTGCTTTTTCCTCCTCAGTTACTTCTGCTTCCGCCATTTTTGCTTCATCTCCCCAAGCTGCTTTGATTTCATTATATCTAGCACCTCCTTGGAAAATTTCATTTTCGAGGATCATAGCTCTCAACTCTTCAGTTTTTGAGTCTACATACTCGGAAGTCATCACCTCTACGTGAGCAAATTTTGTCAACTCCTCATCTGTAACTTCTTCCGCTGCTTCCTGCGCAAAACCTGTCATTCCCAAACACGCGAAAAACGCTCCAAACAACAATACTTTTTTCATAATCTTCTCTGATTTTAGTTTTCGTAATGTGCTCAATAAATAAAGCATAAGCCAAAAAATCAAGACATTTCAGGTTAATTAAGATATTTTTGGATAAACGGTTGCCAAAAATCCTATATCAACCGGATTGACTTCAATTCATTGATCGTATTAATAGGATTGGGAGAATTGAAAACAAAGCTACCTGCCACTAATACATCTGCACCAGCCGCAATTAATTTTGAGGCATTTTGGATATTTACTCCGCCATCAATTTCTATTTTGGTACTTGCTCCATAAGCCAAAATCAGGTCTTTTAATCTTGAGATCTTTCCATACGTGTTTTCTATGAATTTTTGCCCACCAAAACCCGGGTTTACTGACATCAAACAAACCATATCAATATCTTGGATCACATCTCTTAGTAATTCAACGTTTGTGTGAGGGTTAATTGCAACGCCAGCTTTTGCACCAAGTGATTTAATGACCTGTAATGTCCGGTGCAAATGAGGGCAAGCTTCATGATGAACAGATATGATATCTGCACCTGAATCTCTAAATGCCTCCAAATAGCGATCTGGTTCTACAATCATCAAATGAACATCAAGTGGCTTCTTAGCATGCCTTTTTATCGCTTGAGTGACAGGAATTCCAAAAGAAATGTTAGGGACAAACACACCGTCCATAATATCAATATGGATAAAATCTGCCTGTGAAGAATTTAACATTTCAACCTCTTTCTGAAGATTCGCAAAATCCGCGGCTAAAATAGAGGGGGCAATCAAAGGAGACATAGTATTTGTTTAATCCGTTATTCTAATTTCTATCTAAATAATTTGGTTCGCTTTAGATCCTTTTGATCTTGCATTTGAACAATGTAAAAACCTGATTTCAATCCTTGTAAAGAAGTTCGGTAAGAATCCTTGGGGCTATTTCTATACAAGACTGAGGAATATATTTGTTTTCCATTCATATCCAATAATGTAAACTCAGCCTTAATTTCTGTGCCAAAATAAATTTTCAAATCATCTTTCACCATCGGATTAGGAAATACTTTCCAAATAATTTCCTCATTTTCTGAAACGGCTAAGATTTCTCCATAATAAGCATCATAGAAATTAGGAATTCCGTATCCTATCAAATTATCTTTCTCATCACTCTGACTTGCACTTCGAATTAAATTTTCCACCAATTCGGCTCGCGTCCATTCAGGCTTTGCCTCCCATAAACCTGCAGCTAATGCAGTAATTTGAGGAGCAGTAAAAGATGTTCCATTTGCAAAACTAAGATTGCCATTTGATCTGATCAATGCAACTCCATTTCCAAAGGTAGCTAAGTCAGGTTTAATCCTTCCATCCCCTGTAGGCCCCCTTGAACTGAAATCAGAGACATCTAAATCTTTATCTACTGATCCCACAGCCAAAACTAAGTCTGAGTCAGCAGGTGAAGTTAAACTAGATTCCTTTGATCCATAATTGCCTATACTATTAACTATAAGGATTCCCCTTTGCGCTGCAATATTGGCCCCACGGGCTATTACTGTAGTTTTCCCATCTAGATCCTCCAAAGTATAATTCATTGCAGGGTCATCAAAATCATAGTATCCCACTGAACTATTTATAATATCTACCCCCAAACTATCTGCAAACTCTGCAGCTTTTACCCAATTGTATTCCTCAATCTTATATTCTGTAGGATCTTCTTCAGTTATAGCTAATATAAAATTGGCATCAGGTGCACCGGAAACCAAAACCCCTTCTTCATTCGCAGCAATGAGAGATAAAACATTTGTGCCATGCTGGTGAAAAGAATAAATGGTTTCAGACCAAGGGTTTACAAAGTTTTTGGTTGCTAAAATCTTGTCATTTATAAATAAATGGGATAATGAAGCTACTTTATCAGTTCCAGGAAATCCAATATCGAAAACAGCTATTGTCACCCCTTTTCCAGTAAAACCTGCCTCATGCATTTCGGGAATTCTCAATAAATTATTTTGAAAATCATATGGATTTTCATTAGCCTGAAGTTTTCTATTATTTGAAGGTATTGAAATATTAATTCCTACTGATTTGAAAATTTTCCTTACAAATCGGGAATTTGAATTTGGAATGAAATCAAAAGCCACCAGTTCTACTCTATCCACATATGACAATGATTCCATTTCTTTTGCTCCTTCTTCATCCGTCACAAGTAACAATGCGTTCATCCATTTACTTGAATACAGAATTAAGTCTGCCTTATCTGCAAGCCCATCGATATATTTCTGAGAAACAGGCAAATCCAAGGAGTCAATGGAAACTCCCTCCCTATCTCTTCTCGCTAATGCCTTTTGAGTCAGAAATTGATCAGGTTGGGTGAAAGAGAAAGTCTCTTGTGGTTTATATTTAAAAAAAACCGCATATCGATCTTGAGCAATTGAAAACCCGAATGAGCCCAAAAAGATGATTGCCAAAAACAGAATTTTATTATTTACCATAATCGGTAATTTTCATATGTGTTTTAGTTCCACCATCTATTAACTGATTTCCCAAACAATCGTTTCGTGCACAATAAGTTAATACTTCTTCATAATCCTCTATCAAACCAACACCCCGTTCGAAAATCTCGTAGCGATTATCTCTGTAAGTAACCAAATCATCTGCTTCCTCCTGATTTATCTGAATCAAATTTGGACTACCTGAAAAATATTTAATTTCAAATTCATCCTCAGGAGATTCAAAATAGATATTTGAATCCCATCTGACTCCTTCATTTGGTGGGAAAACCAAAACTACCGAAGGCTGATTTTGAATAGTCCTGATAAGAGAATTACCTCGAATAAGCATGGTGTAATTCTCAACCGGGGACCAATCTGATTTATCATAAGACTTACTTCTTTCAATAATAAAAACCTGCTCACCTGCATCGTTGATATAAAAAGAGAAAATACGATCTCTGTAAAAAAAGCTATCATCTTCCGAATCATTTTCTCCAAAATAAATGGTCTGATCTACTGAATAAATCCAATAATCTCCCACTTCCAAAGGCTGAAAATCAAAGCCAAAGTCTTTAGACCCTTCCTCAATTTCTCGGCTACAACCCACCTGAGAGAAAATTATTATCAAAAGAATAAAAAACACAAATCGATTCATGGTGCGGGGTAAAGTCTAAAATTACACTTTATATCCTATTTTACATTTTTCTATTTGGTTAACAATATTACTTTTTCTTTTCCTAGCCCAATCATCCTGTTTACCTTTACAGCAGTAAAAAATAAGAAATGGCTTTAAGAACATTTGTAAAAATAAGTGGTGTTACAAATCTAAGTGATGCCAGATATTGTGCTGGCATGTATGTAGATTTAATTGGGTTTGCAGTTGAAGAAAATTCCGAAAAATATGTAACACCCGCTCAATTTCAGGAAATCACAGGATGGGTTTCAGGACTTGAATTTGTTGGCGAATTTAGTTCATTACCAGCTAAAGACGCTTTGGGAATATTAAAAAGTTACCCATCAATAAATTGGGTTGAACATACTAGAATTGATGATCTCGTAATGCTTAAAGAAGCCGGATTTAAACCTATTTATAAAAAAGATCTTTCAGAAGTTAGGCACATGGAATCAGATATAGCCACCATTCTAAAAAAGGAAGGCATACTTTTTCATATTACTTCAAATGATGATCCCCTAACCAAGAGTGATAAAGAAGTTATTTCAAAGTTAACTGAAAAATGTGAAGTGATTTTGGGGGCAGGATTGTCAGCTGACAATGTGATCGGCCTGATAGATACTTTAAAGTTAAAAGGAATTGTTCTTGAAGGGGGAAAAGAGATTAAACCAGGCTTAAAAGATTTTGACGAGCTGGCAGATATATTGGAAGTTTTAGAAATCGAAGAATAAAAGAAAAGCCCGATCATGATTTGCATCAAAAAGTTTTACTCTAATTGGTAGCAAGGCCATTAATCGGGCTTTTTTTATTCAAATAAATCTGAAAGATTGTAAGGACTTTCAGGTCCTGTGAAAAATGATCCATTAATGAATCTGAAGTCAACTCCTATGTCCTTTAATTCAATTAAGTCTTTTTGATCTAGATTTACATTTATTGATTCAAGATTTTCTTTTATCCGTTCTCTATTCACAGACTTAGGTATTACTGCAATATCTCTAGCTACAGACCAAGCTATTAAAACTTGTCCTGGACTGATTCCATGTTTTTTGGCAATCAACTTAATTAGAGGGTTTTTTAGCAGCACAGGGTCATTCTTATGGGAATCATTTCTTGAGTCCGGTGAACCTAATGGCGAGTAAGCTGTCATAAGGATTCCATTTTCCCTACAGAATTGGACAAGACCTTTTTGAGGTAAAAAAGGGTGCATTTCAACCTGGTTCATTTCAGGTTTTTGACCTCCAATCCCCATTATTTCCCGAAGTTTATCTTGATTGAAATTTGAAACTCCAATATGCTTAGCCAAACCTTCATTCTTTATGGCTTGCATTCCTTCCCAAGTTTGCGTCAAAGGAGCATCTAAATAGGTGTAGAACTCATCCCGGGTTTTGGCAAATCCGATCCCTCGTTTAAAGGCAATTGGCCAATGGACTAAATACAAATCCACATAATCTAATCCTAAATCCGAAAGTGTTTTCTCCAAAGCCGGTTTAACATCTTCATATTTATGGGAGCTATTCCAAAGTTTTGAAGTCACAAATAACTCTTCCCTTTTGACAAGTCCATTCTTAATCGCTTCTCTTATTCCTTCGCCAACTTCCTTTTCGTTTCCATAAATTGCGGCGCAGTCAATATGCCGATATCCGACTTCTATTGCCCAATAAACTGCCTGTTTTACTATACCTGGCTCGCTTTTCCAAGTTCCCAGACCTATAATTGGCAATTTATCTCCATTCTCAAAAGTTAAATTTTTCATGGTTTTTTGGGGAGTGACAAACTCCCTGTTCTAGTTTAAAATAATAAGTTGAAACTTAAATTTAGGTAGAAAATATGCTTATTCATCTAAGCAAGTATTTATTAGTTTGAAACTCAAGTTCTTTAAAACTAAATAAATAGCTAAATAAGTCCTATAACTTGACTTTTTCCACACTTATTTAACATAAAAAAAACCTCACTGTTTGTGAGGTCTTAATTTTTATTGAGCTTTTTCGAAAGCTTTTGTTGTTGTATAATATTTCACAATCATATTTGGCACTTCCCAAACTGGCATTTTCCCGTCTTTAAAGAACTGCAAATAGTTCTCAGTCACTTGAGCAAAATGAGCCTCATGTCCCACTGAATATGAGTCAGGAACTTCTATTTTATATTCTCCATTGCTCGATTCGCTAAGACTTATACCAGGGTATTTACCTTGAAGAACTGAATCAATTGCATTTTTTAATTCATCATCTTGTCCGTCCAGAAGTTTTACATATAAAACTGGTTTATAATTCTCTTCTTCTCCCTGACGAATTATTAAATTGGCTTTAGTGCCCCGCATGATGCTATAATGCGTATCTGCAGTACCTTCAGGAGCTTGGTAGGCCCATTTCACAGAGACCTTAGCATGAATACCTTTCAAAGTATAATTCATTTCACCATTGGCTAAGACATCTAAAGTCTCTCCTTTCCCAAATGGAGGTGTTTTTCCTGTAACTAATTGATACTGATCATAATTTAAGGAAGTAGGAAGTAATTCTGCTTGTAACATCTCTACATCACTTGTATCAAGCACCTCATTTGGAAAGGACTCCCACTGTACTAAATCTACCAGGTGAGTTGTAACATCAACCAAACCAGAACCTTCAATTTCTGTATCAAAAAACCACTCGGGACGAACTAAAGGAACTCCCGATACATATTTGAAAAAATGATGCACCGATTCTTTTGTAATTGCTGGATTTTCCAAGGTTCCCTTTTCTAAAACTCCAAATACTTCAGGCATCATGGAAAGTTCTTTCTGAAGGATCGTAGAGATTTCAAACCGCTCTGTCATGATATCATAAAAGAGTAAACCTTTCTCATCTGCCAAGTCAAATGCTTTCTTCAATTTTTCAAAACCGGCAGGATTGATAACTAATGGTTTATCTGCATAAACGTTCATTCCATTTTCTAAAGCCGCAATAATATAGTCGATCTTTCTATCGTTCTTTCCGGCTACCACCATCACATTCCCTGCTTTTTCTTTGATCATTTCCTGCAAGAAATCATCTCCAGTATAAACTTCTAAACTCCAAGTTGTTGGATTCTCTGCTCGTTCATTATACCCAGCAATTCTTTTTAAATAATCCTGAAGTTCCTCTCCTTCGGGAGCATAAACATGAATTGTTGAATCAACTTCTGGATACATGCTCTTATGAATTAATCCAGCATGAAAATGTCCGGGATCAAGACTTACTATTTGTAAAGGTGCTCTTGCTTTCGGTTCATCCATTTTTTCCTGAGCAGAGTCACAGTTTTGAAAAAGTAAGAGAATGACAACAACTGCAATTAACTTAAGCTTAGACATGAATTTATATTTTAACATAATTTGTACCGTAAGGTGCTCTTTGCTCTCTACTTAAGTAGGTATTCGCTTCGTCATCATTTACGAAACGCTCTGAAATAGGATCCCATTCCAGTTTTCTTCCCAGCTGCATTGCGATATGGCTCACCAAACAAACCGAGCAGGCCCGATGGCCAATTTCTACCGGTGAAAGCAATTCATTTTCACCCTGAATAGCACCTAGCCAGTTACCATGATGTTCAGAACTTTTTTGTAAATGAATTTCATTCGGTCCAATTACAGATTTTAGAATTGCAGGGTCTGAGGCATCTAGGGCTTTTGCACTCTCACCTTGAGCAACAGGATCACTGGATGATGCCACATAATTACCTCTTGAAACCCAAATCCAACCATCCGTGCCTTCATATCGGATTCCATTGGGATACCCTCCACTTGTAAACATATGAATGCCATTATCATATTCTGCTTTTACCATAAAATCACCGTGCACATTCCAAAGACCTGAGCGAGGGAATTCAGCAACTGCCTCAATATATCTAGGGCCGGTCAATTCTGTATCCATTCCCCATGCTGCAGAATCAAAATGATGCTGCCCCCATCCAGTAATCATCCCAGCTCCAAATTGATTGATTCTTAACCAACCTGGTCTTCCATATCCTTTTTGTGGGTGTACACCAATTTCAGTGTAAGGTACTTCAGGAGTTGACCCAAGCCACATGTCATAATTCAAATTTTTCGGGACCGGCATAGTTGGTGCCTCTGGTCCTGAAGGATCCCCAGGAAGGCCAATTCTCACTGTATGCAACTTTCCTATTCGACCATTTCTTACCAGTTCAGCAGCAATTCTGAACTGTTCACTAGAACGCTGCTGGGTTCCTAATTGAAGTTTTACTCCAGTTTTCTTTACTACGTCAGCTAATTGTCTGCCTTCTCTAATCGTCAAAGAAGTAGGTTTTTGAAGGTAAACGTGCTTGCCGGCTAAGGCTGCCATCATTGCAGGTTGGGAATGCCAGTGATCTGGTGTACTGATCACTACCGCATCGATTTCCTTATTCAGAAGCATCTCCCTGAAATCACCATAGTGGTTTATTTCTCCAGCCGCCTCATTTTCATTTTTAGCGTAATAGTTTTCAATCAGGTTTTTCCCATCTAGCATTCGATTGGAATCCAAATCTGAAACAGCAATATATCTTGCATTTGCATGTCTCCAGGTACCAGGAATATCATGGTCTCTTGCAATCCTCCCACATCCTATTTGCCCTATTTGTATCCTATTGCTAGGAGCATTTTTACCAAAAACTGAGGCAGGCACAATAGTGGGAATTCCAAATGCTGCAGTTGCCATTCCTGCATTTTTTATAAAGGTTCTTCTTTTCACGGTTGTATGAGTTAACGTTTGGGTCTATTTATTTTTTTAAAATTTATTTGACGAATGATCTCCAATAACTTTCAGCTTCTTCAGCAGTAAGATCACCATCAAATACGATCATTCTATATTTCAATGTATATCGCTTATTTGGAAGAATTTCCCAGGATTCATGCCTAATCGGGGTAAATTCCACAAATACATTTCCTTTTCTATCGTAATTTTCTTCCGGCCAAACCCTTAGAGGTTCAGGGAAAGCTTTGTTGGTGTTGTGACTCATAATCAGCAGACCACTTTGACCTTTGGGAGAATCTGATTCTCCTTTTACAATAACCCATTTGGCTTCCGTTCCATCTGCAGCTTTTCTATCCTTTCCTTCTGACGTTAGAACTGTGCTGTTATCAGAACCCCAAACTTCTGTTGCTCTAAATCCTAATCCACCCCCATATCGGTACGCATCCAACAAAATCCCATCTTTCAATTTGGTAGAAAAATTAGAAGTATAATCTACCAAAAAACGCCCTTTATCTACTGGCATCACTTTAATAGTCAAATCTTCTGAAATCGCCAGTTTTTCATCATCTGGAGCTTTTAAGTCGATGTGTTTTTGTCTAACCGTCAATTCAGCAACTCCTCCAGCTTCCTTTTCCGCAACAATCTTATCAAAATCAACCCTTCCTTTTTGATCGGCCAAATTCCAAAAGTCAACCTCTCTTCCACCAATAGTCGCTCTGGTCCAAGGTCCCCAAATTCCATAATGGTGATAATGGTCTTTTGGTTGAATCCTAGTCAAAACCTGTCCGGATGGAGAAGTCAATGGATGAATAAAGCCAGATTTTGCATAGTCAGATTTAACCCCTTCCGGCACAGGTTCTATAGCAGTTTGATAAGTCAAAACCCGTTGATTTCCAAGTATAAAATCAATTCCTGTCACTGTCTCCTTTAGAGTGACTTTTTGCGCAAAAGCTGCCATAGGCAGTATTAATAGCACAATCAATCCGTATAATATTCTTTTGATAATCATAGAAAAATCTGGTTATTGGGTCAGTTTTTTAAAGATATTGAAATCTAAACTAATGACTAATTGCATTTATCCCAATTACATATGAAGAAGAGTATTTTCTACGCAATCGTTTTCATTTTCATGATCAGTTCGGCGGGGGCCCAAAGCATGCCAGAAGAGGAATTAACTTCAGAGTGGAAAGCTAAGATTGAAAGTCTGGCGCCTGAAAAGGCCACATTCCCTTTTAAAAACAAAAAGAAAGTACTTGTATTTTCTCTTCATACAGGCTTTTGGCATTGGGTTAATCCTCATACAGAGGCTATGTTTAAAATCCTTGGTGAGAAAAGTGGAGCATTTGAAGTAAGCTCAAGTACGGACTTAGCGATGATGGAAAAAGATAAATTAAAAGATTTCGATATGATTGTCTTCAACAACACGAATTCAAAACCAACTTATAGAAATTTATTTGTCGACAAACTTAATGAGAATGGGGAGATGGATAGTATTTCTGTTTGGAAAAAAGCTGCAGAACTAGAAAAAAACGTAATAAACTATGTGAAAAAAGGCGGTGGACTTTTCGTTATTCACGGAGGCAATACAACACTAAACAATTCCATGGAATTTTCCAGACTCCTCGGGGGCTCATTCGATTATCATCCAAAGCAACAGCCAATCAACGTTCGTCTAGCTGATCCGGATCATCCTTTAGTACAGGCATTTCCTAATGAAGGCTTTGTACATAAAGATGAGCCCTATTTTTATAAAAATGCTTATGATGAATTAGATTTCAAACCACTATTATATTTCAATAATTCGGAAATTGAAGGCCAAAAAAAAGGTCAGGAATTGACTGAAGGAGTAACTTATGTGGCTTGGATCAGAAAAGATGGAAAAGGACGCGTGCTATACAGTGCCCCTTCTCATAATGCTCAAAGCTTCGAAAATCCAGACTTGTTACAGTTCTATCTGGACGGAATGCAATACCTAGTAGGAGATGTAAAGGTAGATGAGACTCCTATTGGAAATTGAGAAGTTTGGAATAAGAAGTACGAATTTATAAAATATCGTACTTCTTATTTCTCATTTCACATTTAATCAGGCTTTTTTCACAAACTCGCTTTTTAAGGCCATGGAACCAAAGCCCTCGATTTTGCAATCAATATTGTGATCTCCTTCCACTAATCGAATACTTTTTACTTTTGTCCCAGCCTTAATAGGTTTAGGCGCACCTTTGACGGGAAGATCTTTAACGATTACTACAGCATCGCCATCTGCCAATAAATTTCCGTTTGCATCCTTTACGATCAATCCTTCTTCCTCCGCTTCGGCTTCAGGAATCCATTCAAATCCACATTCTGGACAAACGAATTTGGCACCCATCTCATAAGCATAAGGGGATTTGCAGGATGGGCAAGGCGGTATATTTTCCATGCTGCAAAAATAGGGGTTTTCTTTAGGCTCAAGTTCTATAATCCTTAAAAACCATCTTCTACCAGTTTCATAGAACTCGATCTCCTGAATCTAAAATTTTATCTCAATTAATGAGTTGGTGTATAACTCAACAGAACAGCCTCTGCCACTAACCTTCCTGAAGTCATCGCTGCATTGGAAGAACCATTAAGAAGATAATCCCCTCCTAAAAAAATATGATCAGTAATTTTGCATTCAGTAATAGGAATCGTGGCCTTCATATCATCTAAGAAGGGTAATGCATGTTTAATGTAATAGGCCCTAATAAATTTAAAATATTCAGCTTTAACTCCAGAAATTTTTTCCAATTCCTCTTGAACGGCTTTAACCAATTGTTTTTCTTCCAAATCACTCTCCAAAACCGACACAGATAACAGCGATCTGTCATTACTTGAATAGGCTTCAGAAACATCATCCATAAAGACAATATTATTCACGATATGGTTGTCACCTGGCAATAAACCAATCATTGGTCTGGCCATAAAAGACTTTTGGAGAGAAAAGTACAAATTGATTACTTGTTTTGGTTTCCCAAACTGTCCCTGCATCTGTGGCATTACATGATCTGGTTGAGTACAAACCAAAATTCTATCTGCTTCAAGAACTTCCCCATTTTTCAAAGTTATTGATTGACCTTCGATTTTTTCAACAGGTGAATTATAGTAAATCTGCGTTGTGCTCAACTGTTGCTTTAGCATATTTGGAATTTCCTGCATCCCTTTCTCAGGTACAGCTGCATGTCCTAATGAAAACATTTTAAAAACAAATTCGAACATTCTCGCAGAAGTATTCAAATGTTTTTCCAGGAAAATGCCTCTGAAAAAAGGTTTAAAAAAGTTTGAAATGATTAACTCCGAAAAGCCATAATTTTTCAAATATTGAAGCGTAGGTACAGAGGGTTCATTAAAAATATCCTCTATGGATTTCTTTTTTAATTCTTGGGTCAGGGTAAACATTTTCACTTTATCCAAAAATGTCCCCACTCGAGAAAAGGCCATGCCTACTACCTTAAGAGGATTTCGAAGAGGGTCAGAAATGATGTAAGAATCATTTTTATCAAAAATTACTGCTCCAGGATCGAAGGTTTTAAGATTTAAAGCAGGCAAATTCAAATAACGTTTAACTTCTGGGTAGGCAGTTAAAATCACTTGAAAACCATGATCTAGTAAATAGCCATCTACTTTATCAGTTTTCATCCTGCCTCCGACTTTATCTGAACTTTCTAAAATAACAGGAGAAAATCCCGCTTTCTCTAATTCTATAGCTGCAACAAGACCGGACAAGCCAGCTCCGATTATATATATTTTCTGATCTTTCATTCTTGGTTGGGGTTGATAAAGCTTTAAAATTCCCCTTTTGCAAAAAAACTCAAAGCTTTTGAATTTAACATAGCTTGAGTAAAAGAGTTTTAAAAAATTAAAGAATTAGAATTGACAAACGGTTTATATAGCGAAATAAAATTTGCGTAAACTCGCATAAAACCGTTTAATGATGAAAAAATCAACTCTCACCCTTACTATTTTCTTTGGGCTATTTTCAATCCTATATGCACAAAAATATTTCCCAGATAAAGGCAATTGGGAAGTAAAGTCACCGGCTGAACTTGGACTCAATCCAGATAAAATTCAAGAGGCCATAAATTTTGCAATCGAACATGAAAGCGATGCGAACCCGAATCTAAAAATAGCCCATTACGAAAGTGCTTTTGGAAGAGAGCCTTTTGGATTCCCTATCGGACCTATGAAAATTAGAGGTGCTGCCACAGGATTGATAATTTACAAAGGATATGTAGTCGGCCAGTGGGGAGATCCCAATCGAGTAGATTTGACTTTTTCTGTAGCAAAAAGTTTTCTATCTACTACCGCCGGATTAGCAGTTGAAGAAGGATTGATCAAATCTGAAAAGGATTTGGTTTATCCATACATGGCTCCAATCTACCCTTACGAACCGGCCAAATTGATGATAAATAAAGCAGATCATTTTGAAGATGAAGACACATTTGAACTTTTCAATACAGAGCATAACCGCACCATCACTTGGGATCATTTGTTAAGACAAACTTCCGATTGGGAAGGAAGCCTTTGGGGGAAGCCTGATTGGGCAGATAGACCTAGAGAAGGTGTCCAAGAGAAAAGGATAAGACCACAAACAGTTCCTGGATCAGTCTATGAGTACAACGATACGCGAGTGAATGTCCTTGCACTGGCATTGATGAACGTTTGGAGAAAACCTCTTCCTGTTGTTTTAAAATCAAAAATTATGGACCCTATCGGGGCAAGTGACACCTGGAGATGGACTGGTTATGAGAATTCATTTGTAATCATAGACGGTCAAATCATGCAATCCGTTTCAGGAGGATCACATTGGGGCGGAGGAATGATGCTTTCAGCTTGGGATCAGGCAAGATTTGGTTACTTAACACTAAATGATGGGAAATGGAATGATAAGCAATTAATCCCAATCTCATGGATAGAAAAATCCAAGACCCCTACCCCAGCCAATCCTGGCTATGGTTTTATGAATTATTTCCTTAATAATGGCCAAAAGTTTATTCCTGCCGCCCCCTCATCTGCCTTTGCCCACATTGGAGCAGGTACGAATATGATTTATGTGGATCAGGAAAATGATTTGGTGATCGTAGCGAGATGGATTCCTAATGCTGATAAAAACGAACTGGTAAGACTAGTACTGGAAAGTTTAAATAAGTAATGGAAATGTATCAAAGTGAGATTAGGCGGTGAAAAGTGCTTTTTTTAATTCAAATGAATGGATCAAAGCAACCTTAATAAAATGATTCCCTCAAAGACGAAAGTTTTCTAAAAGTCTTTGAGGAAATTTTTATAATAAAAATTACTTAAAGCTTAACCTTTAACCATTTCAATCATATGATTGATAACATGTGAATGCTCATTTTGAGGACTAAACATGACTATTTCTGCGTCTGCATTAACTTTTACGTTATGACCAGACGGCCAATAAAAAAGATCTTTGGCATTCACTACTTCTTCAATTCCTTCGGCATCAGTCGTGGTGATTTGACCACTTAGGACATATCCCCAATGAGGGCATTGACATAAATTACCTTCCAACCCCATGAATAAAGGAGTAGTGTCCACTCCTGCTGAAAGACTAAAATACTCTCCACTGATTTTCCCATAGCCTGTTGCATCTCCAAAACCAGTTTGTTGACGGATGACGGCTCCCGGGATCTCCATTTTTACTTGAATATCTTCTTTTGCAATTTTCATAATGAATTCTTTAAATAGATTAGATATAAAATATACTGGTTAAAAACTAGGTAAGGCTTTGAGGAATCCTAAAATGAAAAATTCAAGGATATAAAAAATGTCCAACTCTCTTTAAGGTAGTCTATATATTCTAATAATCAACATTTTAACGAGGAATAGATGATATCTTTTGATTAGACTCCTTGGAATTTATAATGGAACTTATAAAGTTTATGTGATTAGATTCTTGTAATTTTTAAGATAACATCCAGCCCAAAACCATGAAACATCAAATAAAGAAATTCTTACTTCTACCCATTGCAATTTTTTTGTCATGGACTACCATCACTAGTTATGCTCAAAATCAACCTAACATAGTTTTAATTATGGCAGATGATTTGGGTGGAAGGGATTTGCCTGCCTATGGTAATCGATTCAATGAGACACCTAATATTGATCGATTGGTCTCTCAGGGAATGCTATTTCGAAATGCCTATGCTGCACCAGTTTGTTCTCCAACTAGGGCCAGTATTCAATCGGGTCAATACTCCGCCAGAGTGGGAATTTTTGATTTTATTCCTGGACATTGGAGACCATATGAAAAGGTGGTTGTACCGCATCATGACGTTCAGCACCTTCCCAATCAAATAACCACAATTGGAGAATCCATGCAATCTGCAGGATATAAGACTGGATATTTTGGAAAATGGCATTTAGGAAACCAGGAGGAGCATTTACCAAATAATAGAGGATACGACAAGGCACATACTTATGTGGGAGGAGGTTTTTACAACCCAAAGTTTTTACCTGAATATGAGGGAGATAAAGACAAAAGGTTAAGTGTTGCACTTACCGATATGGGAGTAAATTTTATCGAGGAAAATCAGAAGAAGCCTTTTTTTCTCTTTATTTCCCATTATGATGTTCATGTGCAGCTAGACGCTGATAAAGATCTAATTAATAAATACTTAAACAAGGAAAAGGATCCTGATTATCCCAGCAATGCGGTGTATGCAGCTATGATTGAGCATTTGGACAATAGTGTCGGTAGGATTATGAAGACGATTGAGGATCTCGGGATCGGGGATAATACTTTATTTATTTTTTATTCGGACAATGGAGGAGTTGACAACCGCTTTGATAATATTCCCTTACTCGGTGGGGAAAGTAAAGACATCTATCCAGAAGGAAATCCACTTAGATTCATCGCAACAGAAAACAATCCTTTGAGGGCTGGAAAAGGAACGCTTTATGAAGGTGGCATTCGGGTACCATTGATCATTAAATGGCCTGGCAAAATAAAAGCCGGTGTTACATCAGATGCTATTGTTTCAAGCGTGGATTTCTATCCAACTTTTCTGGAATTATCAAATGGAAATAGACCAAAAGGTCAGACCCTTGATGGTTTTTCAATGTTACCTGCTTTGACAAAAAACGAATTTGATTTGGAGCGGGAGATTTTCACCCATTATCCTGTATACCACCATGAGGAACCTATGTCAGCATTGAGAAAAGGGGATTGGAAAATCATAGAAAATTTAGTTTCCGGGGAATATGATTTGTACAATCTTACTTATGATATCAGTGAAATGACTGATCTCAAATACAGTTTTCCTGAAAAGTTTTTAGAGATGAAAGAAAAACTGAAAGAATGGCAAAAAAACACAAATGCAAAATTCCCAATTCCAAACCCCGCATTTGATCAAGAAAGAAGATATGAGTGGGGGAAAAACCCATATTCCAATTAATTAAAATGAATTTTTATGAAACCATTCATTTTGGAGCAATATGGATCCACTCAAAATGTTCTGAATAATCATTAACTGGTAAAACCACATATCTAAACCTGAAACCGAATGGAAACTTACATCAAATCAACTTTACATTCCAATTGATGGAGCATATCCATTTGAGGAATTATAAAACTTATCTAGTATTTTGGTGATGGAAGACACAAGGGAAAAATCCTTTAATGGAATTATTGACTGATTAAAAATAATTAATTTAAAACATCAAATACAAGCAAATCAAAATGACGAAATTTTAAGGCTATCAAAAAGTAAATCAAACAAATGGCATTTATCGATTATTATCAAGTCTTGGGTATACCAAAAACTGCTACAGAAAAGGATATCAAAACAGCCTATAGAAAGCTAGCCCGAAAATATCACCCAGATTTAAACCCAGACAACAAAGAAGCTGAATTGAAATTCAAAGAAATCAATGAAGCCAATGAAGTATTGAGCAATCCGGAAAATCGTAAGAAATACGATAAGTATGGAAAGGATTGGAAACATGGAGAGGAATTTGAAAAAGCCCAACGTCAACGACAACAAAACTACCAATATAGCGGCGGGCAAGGTGGTTTTGGAGGGCAAGAGGGATTTTCTGGACAGGATTATTCTGATTTTTTTGAATCAATGTTTGGAGGTGGCAGAACTTCATCTAGAAATCGACAAGCTCCAAAATACAAAGGACAAGACTATAATGCGGAATTGCATTTAAATCTGAGGGATGTTTACACCACGCAAAAACAGGTTTTAACTGTCAACGATAAAAAAATCAGATTGACAATACCCGCTGGAGTTGAAAACGAGCAACTTATAAAAATCAAAGGGAATGGTGGCCCTGGTCTCAATGGAGGACCAAATGGAGATCTATATATCAAATTTATTATTGCCAATAATACCGATTTCAAACGCGATGGCGATAACCTATATAAGGATGTTGAATTGGATTTATACACCGCAATATTAGGTGGAGAAATCGTCGTAGACACATTTGACAGCAAAGTCAAGCTTAAAATCCAGCCAGAAACAAAAAATGAAACTAAAGTCAGGTTAAAAGGAAAAGGATTCCCGGTGTATAAAAAAGAAGGGAAATTTGGTGATTTGATTCTTACCTACCATCTAAAAACTCCAACTGGATTATCAGAAAAGGAAAAGGAATTATTCAAGGAACTACAAAAATTGAGAAAAAATGATTGAGGCACATTTCATATCAACAAAAACCATCTGCACTCATTACGAGATCGAAATTTCATTTGTAAATGAGCTGAGCAAAATGGGGCTGATCCAAATTGAGGAAATAGAGCAAGACCAGTTTATCCACCAAGATCAAATAAGTGATTTAGAAAAGATTATTCGACTTCACCATGATTTAGATTTGAATTTAGAGGCGATAGATGTCATCTTCAATTTGCTAGAAAAAGAAAGAGAATTGCGAAAGGAAGTTTCAATACTGAAAAATAGATTGAAGCTTTATGAAAGTGATTAAGGCAAGGCTTTTTCAACAAACTCTAAAACTTGAATTATTCCTATGAAATTTCTGCTGTCTTTTGTATTTCTACTGGTATCAAGCTCAAATTATTTTTATCGCCCTCATTCTACTCCAATAACTTCTGAGTACCTAAAGGATATAAAGTTTGAAATGACTAAAAAGTGGCCCAATAATCGGACAATAAATTTGGTTTTTCACGGCCATAGTGTTCCTGCAGGTTATTTCAAAACTCCAATTGTAAACACCTTAAAATCCTACCCATTTCAGGTATTAAATGAACTCAAAAAGAAATATCCTTTTGCAGTAATCAATATTATTAACACCTCAATTGGTGGCGAAAACTCAATTAGCGGTGAAGAGCGATTCAAAAGTCATGTACTGACGCATAAACCCGATGTATTATTTATTGACTACGCCCTAAATGATAGAAGAATTGGTCTTGAAAAATCGAAGAAAGCTTGGAAAAAGATGATAAATCAAGCTTTGAAAGATGGAGTTAAAGTTATCCTCTTGACCCCATCACCTGATCTAAAAATTGATCTGACAAAAGCAGACAACGAGTTGGAGCAGCATAGCAACCAAATAATAAAATTATCTCAAGAATATGAGGTAGGACTTGTGGACAGCTATAGTCTTTTTAAAGAAATTCAAAAAAATTGTGATTGCGTCGCTGATTATATGTCTCAGGGCAATCACCCAAATGAAAAAGGGCATTCAGTAATCTCTACGGCGATTATGGATTTTTTTTGAGTTAAAATTTCAATTCTTCCATGACACTAATTTCTTAACTGGAAAAGACGATTCATTTCTGATATTTAATAATCAAATTTCTTTTCCAAACTGACACTTTCGACAAAGCAATGACCCAAAATCTTCTTATTCAGTTTTTTATTCTTCTCTCCTTCTTGCAAGATCAAATAGCAGGAAAAAAAACTGATTATCTTTCAAAAGAAAGAAAAAGAGTAGTTCGACTCACTGAAAAATAAGCCTCTGTATATCCTATCACTATTACAGCAGAAACCAGCCCAAGAATTGCAGGAAGTATCCATGATTTTTACTCTGAGGGGGATTAATGATAGAACTTAGTTCAATAGCAATTAAAGCTTCTTAAGCTGATACTTTCTCAATCAAGACTTTGCATTAATAAACTAATTTCTGTCTTTCTAACCTTTCCTACTGAGTCTTAAGAGACACATCCTTTGTCTTAATAACTTGAATACCTAATAAAAGACTGATCTAACTACCCATTATTAACCTTTTTAATACTAATTTATCGTAAAATTATATTGCTCTTAAAGGCTAAAATTCATGAAAAGGCTATTTTTTTTATCTCTAACCCTATTCTTTCAACTTTGGGCGAATGCACAAGAGATTGAATTTGTGACAAACTCCAGACTTATTTTAGGTCCGGCCAAAGATAAATCCGCATCAATAAGTCCCGGAGATATAGACGGGGATGGTGATTTAGATGTTCTAGTTGCTGATGGTCGGCATTGGCCACAAACCAATAAAATATTTTTTAATAATGGATCCGGAATATTCACTGTTTCAAAATTTCTTGAGAATGTTTCTGAGACCAGTTATGCTGCTGAGTTGGCAGATTTAGATGGCGATGGATATTTGGATGTTGCTGTAGGTAATGATATGGCGCCAAATAAAATTTATATCAATGATGGGAAAGGAAATTTTCAGAAATCAGGGTCATTTGGAAATAATAACTCCCCTACCCGGAATTTAAAAACAGTAGATATTGATTTGGATGGTGATATTGATATTCTAATTACAAATAGAGGTTATGTAAATGAGATCTGTTTAAATGATGGGTATGGGAAATTTGAAAATATTGTAAACTTTGGTTCTTCGGATGATTCAACAATTGATATCGATGTTGCTGATATGGATCAAGACGGAGATTTAGATTTGATTTTGGCAAATAGAGATGGCCAACAAAATTATGTTTACTTAAATGATGGGAATTTAAATTTCAAAGAAAGAATTCCTTTTGGAACAGGTACTGATGAAACAAGATCCTTAAGTGTGAAAGATATCGATCAAGATGGGTTTTTGGATATTATTACAGCTAATATTGGAGAACCAAATGTCATTTATTTTGGGAATAGTAAATTGACTTTCGACCGAAAGGTCATATTTGATACCAAAAAAGCTAATTCATTTTCCCTTGATACAGGCGATTTGGACGGAAATGGAATGATTGATATCGTCGTTGCAAATTCTGGCGAGCAGAACATGGTTTTTTTAAACTTTGACAAAGGTAAAACCTGGAAGGATATCAGTCTTGAAAATGGTGAATTTTTAACATATGACATTATCCTTTCTGACTTGAATAATGATAACAGATTAGATATAATAGAAAGTAACTCAGATGAAATTAATTACTTTTATTTCAATAGAGAATTGAAAAAAAACAATTGATTTTAAAAGATTTACCGCAAACCGTTAAATTATTTTATGATTACAGTAAAGTTCATTTGGATGAATATGAAACGTATCCCTTTCTTAACTTTAATACTTTTTACATTTCTTATTTCTTGCTCATCAAAAAATGACAAAGAAGTAAACAAAAAAGCAGAGAAAAGTGCTGAATTAGAATTACTGGCTAATGGGCAATTACGATTTCTGAAACTTAGTGGCTCCTCCTATGAGAGAGGATTTGCTCATGGAGAGCTATTAAAAAATGAAATTCAGGAAGTTATAAAATTATTTAAGGAAGACATCAAATCTAGTACAGGTCAAGAACCGGATGAATTTATAAAAAGTTTTTTGGCACAAACAGATTATAAAAATTCGGTTGAAAAATGGACTCCGGAATTAATGGATGAATTAAAGGGGATTTCAGAAGGTTCAGGTGTTGATTTTGAAACTATTTTCATGCATCAGCTTGGGGATGAATACTGGTTTAATTCTAAGGATATTCTGGCTCATAGTTGTAGTTCGTTTGGAGTAAATAAAACTAATTCAGAGCCCAGTATAACAGCCCAGAATATGGATATTCCTGAATTTTACCATGGATTTCAAACAGTTATCGAATCTTCAGTTCCCGGTTCAGACAAAAAACTGATGTATTTGACAATTCCTGGTCATTTGGGTATTACAGGTATGAACAATAGATCGCTTTCTATCAATTGCAACACCTTGATGCAGTTGGATTATGCCAAAACAGGACTACCTGTCACATTTATTGTTAGAGGGGTTTTAAGTAAAGAGACCCAAGAGGAAGCTTTGGCATTCCTAGAAGAAATAAATCATGCATCAGGCCAAAACTATATCATTGGAGGTCCGGAAAAAGTCTTCAGCTTGGAATGCTCATCTACTAAAGTGGTTGAATTCAGGCCATTTGAGAATTCGCTTTTTACTTATCATACAAATCATCCGATGAGCAATAATGATTATAGTGCCAATTACTTAGATGCTTTAAATGCAAATAATAAATCTCCAGAAGAGGGACTTTATGAATGCCAACGTATTAAATCCTTCCAGAGGAGATTCACTGAAAACACAAAAAGCATCAGTATTACTAATATAAAAGATGTACTGAGTTCAAGAGATAATGAAGGTTCTGATGTAGTCAGCAACAAAACTACCTATTCAAGTGTGATTTATGAACTATCCGCTAAACCGAGGTTCATCATTGCTCCGGGAAAACCACACGAGACAGAATATATTGAATTAGAATGGTGAAAAGTTTGATTCTATAAACGGGTATAATTGTTATAACGGAAAACTCAAATTTGATTTAAGGTCTCATTTTAAGATTCTAATTTTTCTTTATCCTTTTACAAAGCAAACTGACGTATTATTTTCAGAATAAATCCTAATTTGTAGTAATTAAAGTCAATTTTCAACTTCAAATGGGTCACTATGAAAAAATCAATTTTATCTGGGCTAGTTATTTTTACGGTTATTTTTCTATCCTTTACTTTCCTAAAGGATAATTCTGCTACCAACTTTTTGGATTCTTTGAGTCAGAATCAGAAAGAAAAGGCAATGTATCCTTTTGATGATTTGACAAAAACAAAATGGCATTATTTGCCAAGTACCATGTTCCAAAGAGCAGGTATCTCTTTAGCGGAACTTAATGATTCGCAGACGGAACTCTTTCAAGAGCTCCTACAATCTTCACTTTCAGAAACTGGGTATCAAAAAGCCAATAGAATTATTGATCTCGAAAATGTTCTTCGTGCTTTGTCAGGAGATACCATCATGCGGGATCCAGGAAAATATTATATAGCATTTTATGGAAATCCGGTAAAGGATAGTCTCTGGGCCTGGTCTTTCGAAGGACATCATATATCGTTGAATTTTACTGTGCTAAACGATACCGTAGCTATTGCCCCAAGATTCTTTGGAGCAAATCCAGCTATCATTCCTTCCGGTCCCAGGAAAGGAGAAAAAACGTTAGAAAATGAAGAAGAATTAGGTTTGCAGTTGATCAATTCCCTCAATCAAGATCAAAAGTCAAAAGCTATTTTTCGGGAATCTTCTCCTTTTGAAATCGCTACTGCAAACTCAATTGAAGTGAATCCTTTATCACCGGTAGGCATCAAATTCAATGAATTAAACAATGACCAACAAAAGACATTCTTAAAGCTAATAGATGAATATATAAAAACGATACCAGAGGATTTAGCAAAAGAAAGAATGACAAACATCCAAAAAGAAGAGTTGGGAGAAATAAGATTTGGATGGGCTGGAGCTACTATAATCGGAGAAGGGCATTATTACAGGATTCAGGGTAAGTCATTTTTGATAGAATTTGATAATACCCAAACCAACGCAAATCATATACATACGGTTTGGCGAGATTTTGATGGAGATTTTGGTAAAGACTTAATCAAAGAGCACTACATGAATTCAGAGCATCACAAGAAATAATACTTATATATTTTTTCATCAAATATACTTTTATGAATAGAATTCTTTGGCTTAGAATTATACTTACTGGTTTAGGTGTAGAAATTACCTATGGTATTTTTATTAGTTTTATTCGTTGGTATGAGGAAAGCCTAATTACCAGTTTTATAGCTTTGGCTTTACTAATGCTATTGGGAGGATATTGGGTCGCTAGTCAGGCCCTTTCTAATAAAATACTCCACGGAGCCTTGGTTGGAGTTACAGGAGTTGTTTTTTACTTGATCGTTTCCAACCTTTTGGCACCTTCCGAGGAGATTTCAACTGGTCTCCAATTTTGGGTGGAACATCTTGCCAAAATAGGTGGTGGTGCTCTAGGAGGTTTTTTGTCCCAAAGAAAAGTAGTTCCTAAATCGAATCCATAAATAAAAACAATGAATATTAAATCGCTTTTCAGTATTCTACTGTTTGTCTTTTCAATCCAACTTACTTCTGGGCAAGAATTAATCCTCTACAAAGAGGTCGATACAACCAAACTTTATTTGGAAGTACATTACCCAGATAATATAGATGAATCCAAAGGATATCCAGCATTGGTATTCTTTTTTGGAGGCGGATGGGTTGGAGGATCTCGAGCACATTTTGAGCATCAAGCGGCTTATTTTACCAAACGAGGGCTAGTCTGTTTTTTGGTTGATTATAGAACCAGAAACATTCACGGAACCACACCTTTCGAATCTTTGAAAGATGCAAAGTCCACGATTCGATTTCTGAGAAAAAATGCGGAAGACTTTCATATTGATCCCCATAAAATAATTGCTTCCGGAGGATCTGCTGGAGGTCATTTAGCAGCCGCAACAGCTTTAAGTCAAGGATTTGACGAAGGAACAGACCCAATGGATATTAGTCCTATTCCAAATGCATTAATTCTCTTTAATCCGGTAATAGACAATGGACCTGGAGGATATGGGTATGAAAGGATTGGTGAAGCTTATACACGCTTTTCTCCCTTACACAATATTAGGGAAGGCGCACCTCCTACTCTGTTTATGTTAGGTACTAAAGATAGTCTTATCCCAGTAGTAACTGCTGAATATTATAAAATGGTAATGGAAAAAGTAGGTAGTAGATGTGATCTGGAACTGTATGAAGATCAACCCCATGGATTTTTCAATTACCGGAATTTTGAATACTATAAAAAGACGCTGGAGGCAAGTGATAAATTCCTTCAATCTTTGGGATATTTAAGCGAACTACCGGAAGTGGATATTGAGTAGTCCCAAAATAAAATCTGACTTTGGTAAGCATATCTATTTTTTAATGGAAGCTAAATGATTTCTTAAATTCTTGGTTGAAAGCTCAACTTCCAAAAGATTAAACAAATACATAAAATGAAAAAAGCCCCGATAATTCTCGGGGCTTTGGGTGATTGTGAACAACTTTTCACTAATTCCTTATTTCAATATTGCCACTTGAGACAACACCATAAACGGTATAAGGAGAACCATTATCTATTGTTAAATTTCCACTCGAAGAACTATCTCCAACGATTACTTTTCCACTTCCGGCACTTAGGTTGTAATTAAATACATTAAGCATTGAAAATGTTTGAATTCTAATATTACCTGAGGAAGCATTAAACTTTGATTCAGAACTTAGACCGGAATTAATTGCATTTATTCTCCCAGAGGAAACTTCAAGCTTTCCAAGGAACTCTATGCTATTCAAATCCATTGTTCCTGAGTTTAATTTAGCATGAAGAATTCCTTCCACATTATCTACGTGATAATTACCAGAAGAACCACTCAATGAAAGGTTTCCAATGAGGTTTTTAACATCAACTCGTCCAGATCCTATTTCTATTTTTGTATTACCTTCCAAATTAATAAGCCTTAAATCACCTGATCCAGCACTAACATCAATGGAATTGGCTTTTAAATCTTGAGCAATTAGTATTCCAGAACCAGCTGTCAAATCCATTACATTCCCTACTACATTAGAAATGGTGGCTTTCCCTGACCCAACTTCAACTTCTAATTCCATTTTAACAGGTCCTCTCAAATAAATATGGCCTCTGCTCCTTCCCGAACCTCCAATATTTTTTTGATCCAGTTCAATTACCAATTTATCTTGGTCTTCCTTGTATTCAATTTGATACCTTCCAGATTTGTTTGATTCCAATAAAGCATCGAGTTGGATAGTGGTCATAGAAGGATCTCCTTGATAGATTACATCTAGAAAACCAGATTCTATTTCAACTTTATTTATTCCATCAAATTCCTCATTTATGGATTGAACTATTTCTAATTCTGATTCGCATGAGCTAAATAAGACTTGCGAAGATAATACTGTGATTACAGTAAATACTTTTAATAAATTCCTTTTGAATTTCATTTTGTGCAGGATTTAAAATTATAATCTGTTATTTATTTATTAAAGCACTGCATGCATACAAATGTACGACCTTTTTACAGTGCTGGTTATCAAGGGTTTGATTTATTGATTTATGTCAAATCAAATTTGCTTTATGTCATTATTTTAAAATTGGAGGAGGTAAGTCTCCAGACCTGTTTGAGTGAGTGATTAAGTAAGTAAAATCAAGGTTTGTAGTCATATAGAATAGATTTTGGTTTAGTTTTACCTTATATCCTTATAGACAATTCAAATTGAATTTACCCCTAGTCAAAATTTGAAAAAATGATAGCACAAACTCCTAACCCTCCTTACTATGCAGTCATTTTCAGTAGCTTAAGGACTGATATCGACGAAAATTATTTAAAAACTGCTTCTGAAATGGAAGAGCTTGCCAGTCATCAACCTGGGTATTTAGGCCATGAAAGTGCTCGTGAGGATATAGGGATTACAGTTAGTTACTGGAAAGATCTTGATTCCATCAAAAACTGGAAAAAACAAACCGATCACCTGATAGCTCAAAAAATGGGTAAAGAAAAGTGGTATTCAGCTTACAAAACGAGAATATGTCTAGTAGAGCGTGATTATGGCTTTCGGTTATAAAACAAACCCTTAAAATGCGTAACCAAAACCTACTCCTGCATATAGAGGCCAGAAGCCATTATTATTAAAAATTGGATTGATATTGATTTTCCACATAAAGCCTCCATCAATAGGCACCTTTCTATAGCCAAAATTCATAGTGCCCATAATACTAGGAGAACCATCAACATCTAAAATAAAACTATAATCTGAACTTGTCACACAATTGACACATCCACTATAGTCATATTCCTGTTGAGAAAAAGTAAAAAAAGTAGCTCCTATTCCTATTTCAAAGTAGTGTGGCCCCTTTCCCATCAATCTATTTGCCATCAAAGGGATAGAAAAAAAAGATTCTCCATCCACCGCAAATCCTCCAAATCCGACTCTCATCCCCCAAGAATCAACTTTTTCCTTATCAAATCTGAAATCATAATTGAAACTGTAAGGAAGTCCAGGCCCACCTAATTCCAAATAAACTGACTTTGTCGGTACTTTTTCCTGTGCGAATAAATTACCGGCAATAAACATTAGTAGGAATCCAAATAGATATTTTTTCATAGTCGGTCTGTTGGTAAACGATTTATATCTTAACGAATAGAATTCATACAATGCTGCACAAAGTCTTTCAATTATTTATGTGTTGGAGTTATAATTAAAACTTCATCGAAGATTGTTATTTTTATGTTGTGAAAAAGGGCAGATTAAAATACTTCAGTTTTCCAAATAGGTTATTGTTGACCATTCTGGCGTTTAATTCCTATTTAATTCTATTAGTTCTAGGGTCTTGTGTGGATCAACTAGATTCTGATCCATTTGGATCATGCCCTAATCCTAAAAAATCAAATGCTATCGATTTAAAAGTGACTTATAGTCCTTTTCAGGGTACTGGGTATTCTACAGATCAAGATACTGTCGCTATAAAAGATTTTTCTGTGAATTTTGAAATTGTTCCTGAGTTAAATTCAGAAAGCTATGTGGGTGATCTACCTGGTCAACTATATGCCCTATCCTGCATAGAAGCTTACAGCTTTAAAAATATTTCAAACATAGCCGTTACGCTGCTCGCTCCATTTCATGGTTTGCCTGTTGGAACTGATATCTCATATCTGCTTCAAGTCAATCCTGAGACAACCTTAAACAGATATAGAGAGTTTGATAACATATCCATTTATTTGGGAGCAAATCTTACTATTGTACCAGATAATTACGAACAACTTAAAACAAGAACATTTTTATTCTTAAAAGATGGCAGTAAAATCACAGTAGATTCTACCTCTCCACATCTTAAAATTAATTAAACCAAATGTTACGAAAATTATTCCTTTGGATTTTCGCTATTGCGATTGTTTCGGTAATCGTTTATATGCTAGGTCCAAAAGTAGAAAAAGAAAACTTAGTAATAGAATTCCCTGATATCCCAACAAGGATGCAGGAAATAGAGAATTACCTTGCTGAGAGAGAGGATACTGTGTTAGGATTAAAACCAGGAAATGAAGCTTATATAGTATGGGCAGACAGTACTAATAAGCGAAAAACCCCCTATTCTATCGTATATATTCATGGGTTTGGAGCCAGTCCTATGGAAGGTGATCCCGTTCATAGGTTTCTTGCAGCACATTTTGGTGCCAACTTATTCGTTACTAGGCTTCCAGATCATGGAATCAAAAGAGCCAATGGTATGGAATATTTATCTGCTCAGGCACTTGCGGACGCAGCTGGTGAAGCTTATCAAATCGGTAAAAGCCTAGGAGATTCAGTTATTGTTGTTGGAACTTCTATGGGTGGGGCATTGACTTTATTACTAGCAAGTCAACAACCTGAAATTAAAGCAGTGGTAGTTTACTCGCCTGCCATTAGGGACTATAATGAAAAGTTATCTGCTTTATTTATTCCTTGGATGGGGAAAATTTTTCAATGGACTGCCATGGAAAACAAAGTAATCCACCAAGAGCGGACCGGAGATAAAGCAAAATATTGGTCTGAAGACTATCATTTCAATTCATATAAAAGTCTTGCTGTTCTTATGTATAGCATGATGAATAATGAAACTTTCTCCAAAATCAAGCAACCTTTATTCCTCGGTTACTATTATAAAGACGAACAAGAACAAGATTTTGTAGTTTCTGTCCCGGAGATGTTGAAAATGTATGAAGAATTAGGTACACCTGAAATCCTAAAAAGAAAGGAAGCATTCCCAGAAGCGGGTGACCACGTCATTGGAAGTTCTGTAACTTCCAAAGATTGGGAAGGAGTTCTTTTTAAGACGATAGATTTTTTGGAGAATGTTGCAAAAGTACCTTCTCGAGCTGACTTTCAGCAAAAAGTGAATGAATTGAATGAATTGGACAGGGAACTTGATAGAATAAATGAGAATTAAATCAAAATAGCCTCTGAGATTTAGAGGCTATTTTTTTTTATTCGCTATCTAAAGAATACTTAAAAGGTTCAGCAGGAAGATTTATACTATTGATCAAATTAACTTCTGGATTATCAGCCCAAGCATATCTGATTTCACTGGGGTTCTTAATTGAGGTTTCAAGAATAACCTCATTGCTATTGGAAATCTCACCTTCAATTTCTTGAAAATTGCCGTTGGAATCAGCTATAATAAAACCCTTTACTGAATTTGCAGTATCTGAAAGCTGAAGCCCTTCTCCAACAGCCTTAAACTTAACTGTTATTTTTCCATCCTCTGCAAATGCACTTTCAAAAACAGGACCTGAGGCCAAAATATCTTCCTGGAAAGCTACTTTTCTAGCTTGTAGCCAAAGTCTCTCTCCTACATCTTTTTTATTTTTAGGGTGAATATCCCCTTCTTCTCCAATATCTATTATTACAGCCATTCCGGTATTCGGGACTGAAAGGGTTTGGGTTTGAGCATCTCTTAAAAATGCCCAGTCACTATCTGGCTGAGGAGATTTTCTTTCCATAAAATTAGCCAACTGAACAAAAAGAAAAGGAAAATCCCCTATACCCCAATGTTGTCTCCAGTTTTTGATCATAGCTGAAAAGAGCTCTTGGTATTCCTCAGCTCTTCCGGCATTGCTTTCACCCTGATACCAAATCGCTCCTTTTATTGGATAAGAGGTCAGAGGATTTATCATGGCATTAAACATCATTCCTGGTTTCCAATTGACCCTTTCTACTTTAGGCAACAATGGCTCCACCAAATCATTAGAGTAGTTCCAAGTGCCTTCTAAAGAGATTTTTTGATTTCCCTGGGTTAAATACATCTCTCCTTTTGTCCCTACGCTTGGTTGATTATTCCAGGTATTTATAACTCGAATCGTCAAAACATTATCCCCACTCATCAATGAAGAAGCAGGTATATCTAGATCGATCATGGGTTTACCCCAATCTTTATAATATATTGGCTTTCCATTTAAATACAGGTAAGCCATTTGATTTATGTTTGTCAGGTGAAGAACTGCTTCTTGAGAGTTTGAGGCTTTAAAGTCTTTTCTTAACCAAGCAATATGTTCCAAAGGATTAGATTCAGGGAGTTTGATTTTTTTCCATTTTGAATCATTATATCCTAAATCAGCAACTTGAATTGCTGTTAAAGAGTCCGGGCCTGTCACTAGTTTATTTCTTAATTCCTGTCGCTTCTCATTCTCCTCAACCTCCTTTTGCCATTTATCGGAATTTTCCAAGATATCTTTCGCCTCCTTAGAATAGGATGCATTAATTCCTGCTAGGACAGTAGCTTTAGTCCATCCCTCCGCTGGGGTCCCTCCCCAATTTGACTCAATGATTCCAACAGGAACATCTTTCTCCAAATGATTTCTTTTTGCAAAAAACCAAGCTACAGCCGAAAAGTCAGGCATATTCTCATTATTTGCAATTTTCCACTCTCCTCCTACTACATCCTCTCTTGGTTTTGCACTGTATGAATGAGGAACCTTAAAAAATCTGATTTCTGGAAATCCACCTTCAGAAAACTCCTCTTCCGCACCTATTACTTGAGATTTCATTGCCCATTCCATATTGGATTGTCCACCAGCTATCCAAACATCGCCTAAATAAACATCATTGATCTGGGTATTATTGACAGTTAAAATATAAGGCCCTCCAGCTATCGATTCCGGAAGCATAATGGACCAAGTGCTGTCGCGCTCCACTTCCGTACTTCCTAATATTCCTGCTACAGAAACTCTTACTTTTTTATTGGGAATTCCTTTTCCCCAAACATGGATTTTCTGATCTCTTTGCAAAACCATTCCATCTTGAAAAATTTTTGGAAGAGTAACTTCTGATTCAAACTTATCTGAGTCACAGGCAAAAGTTGCCAGGATGATTAAAAGGATAACGTATCGTTTCATAGTATTTGTAAAAATACAATTGAAAATTGAGGAAAAATATTAAAAGGACAATAACAAAAAAGCCCTGACAAAGAAAACTTTATCAGGACTTTAAATTATTTAAACCAGCTTTAGATAAATCTATTCAATAGATTTTCAAAATATTCTTGCTTTCCGCTGGTTTTTGCAGGCTCGCCATTATCGGCAGCATAATTACGTAGGTCTTCCAAGGTCAAAGAACCTTCCTCAAAGGCTTTTCCTTTTCCGGAATCATAGCTTGCATATCTATTCTTTCTTCTTTCCAGATAATCGGATTTGTCTAAAATATCCTGAGCGATCAGCATACCTCTTGCAAATGCATCCATACTTCCGATATGTGCCAAGAACAAATCTTCAGGGTCAGTTGAATTTCTTCTGAGTTTTGCATCAAAGTTAACTCCTCCTCCCTGAAGCCCGTCAGAATTTAAAATCACCAACATGGCTTCAGTCATTTCCTGAAGGTTCATTGCAAATTGATCCGTATCCCAACCATTTTGATAATCACCTCTGTTAGCATCAATACTTCCTAACAATCCTGCATCAGCAGCGACCTGAAGTTCATGCTGAAAAGTATGTCCAGCCAGCGTTGCATGATTAACTTCAATATTCAATTTAAAATCTTTGTCAAGCCCATGCTCTCTTAAAAACCCAACAACTGTTGCAGCATCGTAATCATATTGATGTTTGGTGGGCTCCATTGGCTTAGGCTCAATGAAGAACGTTCCTTTAAACCCATTCTTTCTGGCATAATCTTTTGCCATAGTTAAGAATCTAGCAAGATGGTCAGTCTCACGCTTCATATCGGTATTCAACAAAGACATGTAGCCTTCTCTTCCACCCCAGAAAACATAATTTTCTCCTCCCAAAGCGATCGTTGCGTCTATGGAATTCTTAACCTGAGTAGCTGCATATGCCAATACATCAAAATCAGGATTTGTTGAAGCACCATTCATATAGCGAGGATTGCTAAATACATTAGCCGTTCCCCAAAGCAATTTTACACCAGTTTCTGCCTGCTTTTGCTTTGCGTAGTCCACTATGATTTTCATTCGCTCTTCATATTCAGCGATATCTTTTCCTTCATCGATCAAATCCACATCGTGGAAGCAATAGTAAGGAGCTCCAATTTTGGTAATAAATTCAAATGCAGCATCCATTTTATCTTTTGCTCTTTGAATTGGATCTGGATTTGCATCCCACGGATGAACAATAGTCCCTGGTCCAAATGGATCTCCTCCTGTGCCACAGAACGAGTGCCAGTAAGCGATGGAAAACTTGAAATGTTCTTTCATGGTTTTTCCAGCGATTATTCTATTCTCATCATAATATCTAAAGGCCAAAGGATTATCGCTATCCTTCCCTTCAAATGGAATCTTATTAATACTTGGGAAATACAGTTTTGACATGTCAATCAGTTATTAAGGTTTATAAATAGGTTTATTGATTCAATTATATTTTTAATTTTTGGATTTTTTCCAATTGATTTTTCCAATGGAGATAGACTTCTTCGTATGGCTCAAAAAATTGTTCATTGGGTTCAATAGTTTCTAGCAAATCCAATCCTCGGAAGGCTTCTATCTCATTTGAAAACAAACCAACTCCAATTCCGGCACCTCTTGCTGCGCCTTGAGCTCCGTCCGTATCATACAATTCTAAAACAACTTTATTCATATGAACAAAGGTTTTCCTAAAAATGGGGCTAAGAAACATATTGGCTTTTCCAGCCTTAACTGTTTTTAGATCCATGCCCATATCTTGCATGATTTTAAAACCAAAAGTCAATGCAGAAACAATTCCTTCTTGAGCTGCACGAATCATATGTTTCTTATCATGTTTGAGTAAATCAAGACCAAGCAAATGTGCTCCCACTTGTTTATTTTGCATGATTCTTTCTGCACCATTTCCAAAAGGAATAAAAGTTAGTCCACCTGATCCAATAGGAGCTGATCCTCCCAAATTATTCATTTCCTCATATTCTATCTTTCCTGCTCCTAACAGCTTCTTGATCCAACTGTTAAGAATTCCAGTTCCATTTACACATAGTAATACTCCATAAGATGGCTTTTCTTTTGTATGATTTACATGGACAAAGGTATTTACCCTTGAAAGAGGATCATATAAAGGTGTGTCGCAAACGCCATAGACAGTCCCAGATGTCCCAGCCGTTGTTGCTAGTTCGCCGGGTTTTAAAACTTGTAGTGAAAAAGCATTATTAGGTTGATCACCAGCTCTATAAGACACTGTCACTCCTGCTTCAATTCCTGTAAGCTGAGAGGCTAAAGCTGTAACATTCCCCTGAACAGAATAAGAAGGGACAACTTTTGGCAACCAATCTTTTTTAATTTTATAATTATCAAGAACTTTTTCGCTTACTCCGTTTTCCTTAAAGTCCCAAAAAATACCTTCAGAAAGCCCTGTTTCCGAAGTCAATATTTCACCGGTGAGTTTCATTGCAATGAAATCACCTGGTAGCATTATTTTATAAATTTTCGAAGCTATCTCTGGTTCATTTTCAATTACCCAGCGAAGTTTAGAAGCAGTAAAATTACCTGGAGAATTCAACAAATTAGGTAGACAATATTCCTCTCCTAAGTCTTTGAATGCTTTTTCGCCTATAGAAACAGCTCGACTATCGCACCATATTATTGATGGCCTTAACACATTTTGATCTTTATCTACCAAGACCAATCCATGCATTTGATAAGCTATACCTATTCCCTTAAGCTCTCCTGTCTTGACATTTGCTTTTTTAAGCACATACTTACTTGCTTGTTGGATATATTTCCACCAGGTCTCGGGATCCTGCTCTGCCCAGCCATCCTGCGGAGAATTAATTAGCATTTCTTCTTCAGGAAAAGCTTTGGATACAATGGATTTACCTGTATCAGAATCCAGAAGAGAGGCTTTTATAGATGAACTACCTATATCTAACCCTAATAATAGTTGTCTCATTATTGATTCTTTTTTTACCAGAACACGATATATAATGCCGCAGTAATACCAGCAATTAGAAATGCCCCCACTTTAAAGCCAGCACTGGTTTTAAATAGCTCTTTATTTATTTCAATGCTATTTGGATGATCTTTTCCTTTGCCTTCATATAAACTAATACCAATCATCAAAGCTGCTAAAACCAGAAATACAACACCCATTCTGTCTAAGAAAGGTAAATTCGGCATTCCGATTTTTAGAACTACCGAAAGCGGAATACTAAGTGCCGCACCAACTAAAGCTGCATTGGAGGTTGTTTTTTTCCAGAAGACTCCAAAAAAGAAAATAGCAAATACTCCTGGGCTAATAAACCCTGTATATTCCTGAATAAATTGAAATGCCTGATCTAATTGCCCCAAAGCAGGCGCAACAATTGCTGCTATCAAAAAGGCTACAACAGCTGTAATCCTTCCTACTCTAACTTGCTTGGTTTCAGAAGCTCCTTTACTAAAATACTTCTGGTAAATATCCATTGTAAAAATCGTGGATGTACTATTCGCCATGGATGCAAGCGAAGACACAATTGCTGCTGTTAAAGCCGCAAAGGCAAGACCTTTCAATCCAACAGGTAATAACTGGAGGAGTGTAGGATAAGCTCTATCAGACTTTACTAGACCTGTCACAGGGTCTTTCATTGAATCTATAAAACCTACGTCAATCCCGTTATTCACTATAACAAAAGCCGCGATTCCTGGTATCACAACGATAAGCGGCATCAGAAGCTTTAAGAATCCGGCGAAGATCATTCCTTTTTGAGCTTCATCAAGGTTTTTGGCAGCAAGTGCTCTTTGAGTAATATATTGATTGAAGCCCCAATAACTCAGATTGGTAATCCACATTCCCCCCACTAATACAGAGATTCCAGGAAGATCAAGATAGGCATCTTTCACCCCTCCTGATCCATCAGGGATCATCATTTCACCTTTAGAGAATATCATTGAAAAGTGGCCTGGCACTTCTTGTCTCAGTAAAGTCAATCCATCCCATGCATCTCCCGATCCAACCATTTGAAGAGAAATATAGGTAGTTGCCAAACCACCGACAATAAGAAATACTACCTGAACCACATCTGTCCAGGCAACTGCTTTCAATCCTCCATAGATTGAATAAATCATGGCAAAAGTAGCTAGTCCAAGTATCCCGTAAATCAATGGAACATCAAGGATTGTATTTAAGCTTAGTGCTCCAAGGTATAGTACTGAAGTAAGGTTTACAAAAACATATAATAACAGCCAGAAAATAGCCATAGTAGTCCTAACCCGCGTATCATATCTATCCAATAAAAACCCCGGCATGGTATAAATACCTTTCTTTATATAGACTGGGAGAAAGAAAATTGCTACCACCAAAAGTGTTGCGGCAGCCATCCATTCGTAGGTTGAAATCGCTAAACCCATCGCAAAACCTGAACCAGACATCCCTATGAATTGCTCAGCAGAGATATTAGAGGCTATTAATGAAGCTCCGACAGCCCACCAGGGTAATGCTTTAGAAGCAAGAAAATAATCTGATGAATTTTTTACATGTCCTTTCTTTTCTCTGGACACAAAAATACCCATCCCAACGATGAGCAAACAATATCCGACGAAAACTATTAGGTCTAAAGGTTCTAAGAGCATACTTAATTTGGTTGGTTTTGGGCGTAATTTTAATTTATCCTTCTTGAAATTAAAGACAAGGCGTTAAATATAAGACTTTCATTTAAAGGTCAGAAAATAAATTATTGTGATTATTTACTTATTTAAAAACCTTTTCTAAAAACGGTAGTGCTTCGGTAGAATATTCAACACCTTCGATGCTTTCCAAGTAACTAATACCCATAGCATTACTTAACCAAACCGTGGATGCTTTTGCCAAATGCTGCGGAAGAAACAAACCTTCGGTAATACTAATTCCAAAATCCCGAAGTGCTTCAATAATTGCAAGTCTACCAACGCCGGCTACACATGAACTGTTCAATGATGGTGTATATAATTCCTCCCCTATCATTCAGAAAATATTTGAAGAACCGGCCTCAGAAATAAACCCTCTATGATCTAAGAGAATTACTTCCCCCATATTCAACTCCTTCCTTTCCAAATTTTCCAAAAAATAAGGCAGCGAATTTAAAGTTTTTGCATTTGACCATATAGTTGGAAAAATTTTAATCTTTTTGGAAATAAAAGCTGTTTTCTTGATCCTTGGTGGTTTTAAGAATTTCTTTATTTGTAAAGTTTGGGTGATGCTATTTGTTTTGGGAGTGTAGGTGCCGGAGCCTGACCTAAATAAATTCCACCTTACACGATAATCCCCTGTGGGGAAATTTAATTGCATAGTATTTTCGATTAATTCAATATCAAAAGTTGCAGATGGGAAAGAAAGAATCTGAGAACCCATCTTTAAACGTTCTATGTGCTTTTCTGAAAATCTAACCTTTCCTTTCAAATAAGCCATTGACTCAAAAAGACCATCTCCAAAATTCATTGCCCTATTAGAAATGACTATTGTGTCACTTACTCTCCAACCATGTTTTTCTTCACTATATATTAAATTTGTCTCAAAATCGTTCATCACCTGTTCAAATACGGTCAATTTTGTAAAATGTAAAAAAATGAACTTGTTAAAAGTAATAAAGAATAGGCCTTTAATGAGGAAATTTGAATGATTAATAACATTTTTGAACTTAATAACGAAAGAATAAAGAGCTTAGCACTAATATTGGACTCAAAATCGAAATGGCAAACAAAAGTAGCATATTTGATATGATAGGTCCTGTAATGATAGGTCCATCATCTTCGCATACTGCTGGAGTAGTCAGAATAGCCAGAGCTGCAATTCGAGTATTAGGAGGCAAACCCCAAAAAGCATTGGTTACTTTTTATAACTCTTTTGCAAGGACCTATGAAGGGCATGGTAGTGACAAAGCAATCATTGGAGGGCTAATGGATTTCAAAACAGATGATCCAAGGATAAAAAATGCTTTGGATATTGCTGAGGAGTCCGGTTTTGAATATAAGTTCAGATCAATTGCAAATTCATCTATTCATCATCCGAATACTATCAAACTCAATTTAACGCTAGGTGAAAGGACAGTAGAAGTTGTAGGTGAGAGTTTGGGTGGAGGTATAATCAATATTTCAGAAGTAGATGGATTTGTGGCAAACTTTTCAGCTAAAGATCACACATTGATTATTAAAGCAGAAGATGTTTCGGGAGCTATTGCTTTTATATCAAGTGTTATTGCTCAGGAAAAGACAAATATTGCAACCATGTCAGTTTCGAGAAAAGGAAAAAATGATCGAGCTTGCCACGTCATAGAAATGGATTCTGGTATCAATAAAATAACTTTAGAATATTTAAAATCTCTTCCCTGGATAAAGGAATTAATTTACATACCTGACATTGATCTTTAAAATACACACAACCACATGAAAAAATGCTTTTTAGGCTTTGCCTTTATGGTCATTGTTACTTTTGGTGTTTTTGCGCAGCAGGAATATTCGGGTCCTTATGATCTGGAAACTGCTGTACAGATTGCACTGGAAAACAACTTGACATTAAAGAGAAGCGAACTAACCCAGATTTCTAACGAAGCCACATTGCTTCAAAATAAAGGAAGGCGTTACCCTTCCCTATCTACAGGGGCTAGTTCTGGCTATAGATGGGGTAGATCTATTAACCCTGTTACAAACCTTTTTGAATCACAACGAATCGGTAACATAAATCTTTCTGCTTCCTCGAATGCCACCATATTTGGAGGTGGACAAATAAATAGTTCAATACAGCAATCTAAAGCTGATTTGGAAGCTGGGATGTATACTATTGAGGCTACTAAAAATGATATTACTTTAAATATCATCAACCTTTTCATTAATGTAGTTTTCAATAGAGAGCAGGTTAAAATTGCAGAAAACCAACTTTCAACAACCAAAGATCAATTGGAAAGAACTACAAAATTGGTGGATGCGGGATCACTACCTTATTCTGATCAATTGGATATTACTGCTCAGAATGCGACCAATGAAGTCAATCTGATCACGGCCAAAAACAACTATAACATTTCAAAATTAAATTTGGCTCAGGCTATGCAAATCCCTTATACAGAGGAATTTGAAATAGTAGAGCCAAAATTCGAGATAAATGAAGATTTAATGGCCACTGAAACACCTGAGGATATCTATTCGATAGCTTTAGAAATTCTGCCTGAAATCAAGGCTGCTGAAGCTAACATAGAAAGTGCAGAATATGGCGTTAAGTCTGCAAAAGGTTCTTTTTATCCGACATTGGGAGTTGGAGCCAATGTTTTTTCAAACTATGTTGACAGAGTTTTCGGTACTGAAAGACCAAATTTTGGAACACAGATTGAAAACAACTTATCACAATCAGTGAACCTTCAATTATCAATACCCATCTTTTCTAATTTGAGCAAAAAAGGTGCACTTCAAAGAGCAAGAGTTCAAAAACAACTTAGTGAGGTAACGGCTATTGAAACAAAGAATCAACTCAGAAATGATATTGAAACTGCTTATAATAGTGCATTAGCAGCTGAACAATCTTATGAGGCCTCATTGATCCAGGTAGAAAGTTTACAAGAGTCTTTTAGAATTGCACAACAAAGATTTGACCTAGGAGCAATTAATTCTGTTGATTTTCAAGTGGCTCAAAATAATTTATTCAATGCCCAAGCAGATCTATTAAATGCTAAATACACCTATATTTTCAGAGTAAAAGTTCTTGATTTTTACCTGGGTAATCCAATTAACTTAAACTAAATCATGGCTAATAAAAAGTCGAACAAACTATTGTATTACCTACTCGGTGGGGTAGGATTAATTATTGTAATTGCGATCATAGGTCGTTCTGCCGGTTGGTTTGGTGGAGCAAAGGAAATAGAAGTTGAATTTGCGACTGCTGAAAGAACTAGAATAATTGAAAAAGTAAGTGCATCAGGCGAAATACAACCTGAGGTAGAGGTCAATCTATCACCTGATGTTGCGGGTGAGATTATAGAGCTAAATGTTGTAGAAGGAGACTCAGTGGCTGAAGGAAAATTGTTAGTAAAAATCAGACCTGACAACTTTATTTCAGCATTGGACCGATCTAAAGCAAACTTGAATCAACAAATGGCTAATTTATCCCAGGCCAGAGCTAGTTTGCAAAGATCAGAGGCACAATTCACTCAAGCTGAATTAAATTTCAACAGACAAAAAGCACTCTTTGAGCAACGAGCTATTTCCGAATCAGATTTCGAAACTGCTCAGGCAAACTATATTACTGCCCAAAAAGATTTGGAGGCAGCTAAACAAAATGTCATTGCATCTGAATTTATCGTAAAAAGTTCACAGGCAACAGTAGATGAAGCAGCAGAAAATTTAAGATTGACAAATGTTTATTCTCCTGTAAGTGGAATCGTTTCTAATCTTTTGGTAGAAAAAGGCGAAAGAGTGGTGGGAACTGCACAGATGGCAGGTACAGAAATGTTAACGATTGCTGATCTTTCTAAGATGGAAGTTCGGGTCGATGTTAACGAAAATGACATCATCCGATTGAGTATGGGAGATACTTCTATAATTGATGTTGATTCTTATTCTTCCTCAGGCAAAAAGTTTAAGGGGATTGTGACAAGCATTGCAAATACTGCAAATGCAAAAGCTTCGGCAGATGCTGTTACAGAGTTTAAAGTAAAAATAAGAATCCTTAACAGCTCTTATCAAGATCTGGTAGCTCAAGGCACTAAATACCCATTTAGACCTGGTATGACTGCTTCTGTGGACATTTTAACTACCACTAAAGATAATGCACTTGCCGTTCCTCTTTCAGCTGTTACGACCAGAGATAACAAATTAGATACTTTGGCAGGTGGAACAACCAAATCTAAAGAACTGGTTTTTGTTAGTGAAAATGGAATTGCAAAGTTAAGAGAAATTAAAACCGGAATTTCTGATTTTGAGAATATCGAAGTTTTAGAAGGAATCACAGAGGGAGAAGAGATTATATCGGGGCCCTATTTTGTTGTAAGTAAACAGCTTAAAGAAGGAGACAAAGTAGTAAAGATGGAGTCACCTAGACCCGGAGCGATAACTCAGGATAATTAAATAAAAAATTAAAAATTTAGCCCCCAATGATATCTTTCATTGGGGGCTTTTTTATGACCATTTTTTCAATTGTTCATAAATTAAATGCAAAGGAAAACCCATCACATTAAAATAAGAACCTTCCAATTTCGTAACACCGATATATCCAATCCATTCCTGAATCCCATATGCTCCTGCTTTATCCATTGGCTGATAGGTTTTGATGTAATGCCAAATCTCTTCCTCTTCTAAGAACCTGAAGGTTACTATTGTTTCATCCTCAACCGTAATTTGCCTTTTCTTATCCTTAAAAGTTACCGCTGTCATCACGATATGGGAAGATCCTGATAAACTTTTAAGCATATCAAATGCTTCATCCTCCGTAGATGGTTTACCTAAAACATGCCCATCTTCTATAACTACTGTATCAGAAGTTATCAAGATTTCATTTTCCTTTAATTCATCTGGATAAGAATCTGCTTTCAATTTACTTAAATAGGCAGCTACAAACTCAGGCTTCATATCCCCAGGAATCTTTTCTTCTACTGGATTGGGACGAACTTCAAACTCTACCTCAAGACCTTTCAGCAATTCTTGCCTTCGTGGAGAATTGGAGGCCAAAATTATTTTCTTGTCTTTTAGCTTATTTAAAAAAGGTGTCATAATCGAATTCAAATTCATCTTGTTTTATACTTGCAAACAGTAATCCTCCCAAAGCTTTTGGATAAAAATAAGTTGATTTTTGGGGCATCACATACCCAGACCTACAAACTTCAAGCACTTGTTTTAATTCCAGTTCACGGGTAATGATTGCAAAGCTAGCTTTTCCAGTTTGTACTTCTTGAATACATCTGGAAAAACTTCGCTCATAATTGATATTCTCAGAACTTCTCTGACTTTCCATAGGTATTCCTAATATTCTATTAAAAATCAGTTCATGGAGTATTGCCAAATCTAGTTTTTTAATAACATCCGGATAGGTAGAATGAATCAAGTCATATTTTCCTGATTTTAATTGAAGTAAATAACTATCCTCTCCTATTAATAAACCATAAGACCAAGGTTTATGAAAAGCATAGGCTCCTAAATCATCTTGATCGGAAAACTTTTTTACATCAAACCATTCCCTCAAATACTCCAAAAATTGATCTTGGCTCATTTTTAAGCCCTTAAAAAGCCGATGCGTCGGAAGTATCTTTAAATGATTTCCATTGGTATTTGTGAAATACATCATATGGTAATCATAACTTTTCCATTTGGACTCTACTAGTTGGTTTTTACAGGAGTTTCTATATTCAATTGCTCCTTCGAGTCTATGATGACCATCTGCTAAAATCACTTGCTTGCCATTCATTACATCCAAAAACTCGGCAATAATAGATGGATCCCGAATGACTCCAAGGACTTCCCGAACCCCTTGATAGTCTTCTAATTCGTAAAGTGGATTTACGATTGCATCATCCATATACTTCTCCAATTGATTTTCGGAATCCTCATATAGACCATGAGTTGGGCTTGCTTGTATTTTTGTTGATTTAAGGAGATCAATTCTGTCATTCACGGCATGGACGATCGTATTTTCATGCCTTAAAATCATCTTCTCAGCCCAATTATATGCTTTTATTTGAGCGATAAATCCTTTTCTACAGCGAGAATCATGTTCTCCAGGAAGTCTGAAATACTGGTAATAAACATAGATACCTGGATCTTCATCCTGAACAATGATTTGATCTTTCTTCCAACGTTCTAATGTCTCAAAAGCCTGTTTCGCTGGTTCGGGACCTTTTGGTACAGATAAATGTATGCTATTGTAGGGATTTTCATACAAACGTTCTCTTTGTCTCTCAGAAACCACATCAAATAAGGGGGCCGTCAGCTCGTCGATTTTTAATTTGAATTTATCATGATATCGCCAAGCTTTGATCGGAAGTATTTCAGCCATTTTATTAATTCAACCTTTTTCTCCAAGCAGATTTTTCTTTTTCGCCAGTCAATTCTGTTTTCTGTTTAGTCCCGGAATTTGAATTTTCATAAAACTCGATTGCTAAAGCAGCCAATAGTTCTTTTTCTTCAGCAGAAAATTCTGGTTCTAAAACCTCAGGCTTAAAATATTCCTCCACAAATTTAGTATCAAAATTACCTGAAGAAAAAGCCTCATGTTTTAAAGCAAATTTGCAAAAGCTCAGTGTCGTTTGAATCCCTGAAATTTGGTAATCTTCTATCGCACTAATCATTCTTTCTATAGCTCCCTGTCTTGTTTCGGCATGGGTGATTAATTTAGCAATCATTGGGTCGTAATAAATAGGAATTTTCATTCCCTCCTCAAAACCATCATCTACTCTAATCCCAGGGCCTTGTGGTCTTCTGTAAGTATTTAATGTACCGATATCCGGAAGAAAGTTGTTTTTGGGGTCCTCTGCGTAAACACGAACTTCTACTGAATGTCCATTTATTCTTAAATCTTCCTGGGAGAATGAAAGAGGGTTACCTTCGGCAATTAGAATCTGTTCCTTTACCAAATCTTTTCCCGTAATCATCTCAGTGACAGGATGCTCTACCTGAAGCCTTGTATTCATTTCCAAGAAATAGAAATTCAACCTATCATCTACAATAAACTCAACTGTCCCGGCACCATAATAATCACAGGCTTTTGCAACACCTACAGCTGCCTCGCCCATAGCCTTTCTCATTTTAGGAGTTACTACGGAAGATGGAGCTTCCTCAATCACCTTCTGATGCCTCCTCTGTATGGAACATTCCCTTTCGAAGAGATAAACAACGTTTCCTTGCTGATCGCCTAGTATCTGGATTTCTATATGCCTCGGAGATATAATAAATTTTTCAATAAAAACTGCACCATCACCAAATGAAGAAATTGCTTCGCTAATAGCCCTATCCATTTGTTCTTCAAATTCAGATTCATTTTCAACTATACGCATTCCTTTTCCTCCTCCTCCAGCACTCGCTTTTATCAAAATAGGATATCCTATTTTTTTAGCTATCTTTTTTGCTTCAGGAATATCAGAGATAGCTTCTTCTGTGCCTGGAACTAATGGAATATCGTATTTCCCAACTGCTTGCTTTGCCGCCAATTTACTTCCCATTACTTCTATGGAATGAGGAGATGGTCCGACAAAAATGAGTCCTGAATCTGATACTTTTTTTGCAAAATCAGCATTCTCTGAAAGAAATCCATAACCTGGATGGATTGCATCCACATTCAATTCCTTGCAAACTTCTATTATTTTTTCTCCTAAAAGATAAGACTGCGCAGATGCAGGTGGTCCTAAACAAACTGCCTCGTCAGCAAACTTGACATGAGGAGATAGTCTATCCGCTTCACTAAAAACAGCAACCGTCTTGATCCCCATTTCTTTAGCAGTTTTCATGATCCGCAGACTTATTTCCCCACGGTTAGCGACTAGTAGTTTTTTGATTCTGGGCATTATCTAATTGTTTGTATAAGGTCAATTCAGGAAAGGGACTAAATAAAGAAATTTATCTGAGTAAAGATAAGAATGCAAGTAAACGAAATCTGATTTTTGCTTAGACGGTATTAAAGTTTTATTTTTGACGGATTTTTGATTAAAAGATCATAATTCCTTAATTGTAATAGCACTCACCTAAAATAAAAATTCGCTTTGGATCTATTTGCTAAGTTAAAAACGAATATGGGCCCACTGGGCAAGCATTCTAAGTTTTCAGATGGTTATTTCATGTTTCCTAAACTTGAAGGAGAAATTGCTCCTAGAATGATTTTTCAAGGTAAGGAAGTTTTAACCTGGAGTTTAAATAATTATCTAGGATTAGCTAACCACCCTGAAGTACGTAAGACAGATGCCGAAGCCGCAGCTAAATGGGGTGCCGCTTATCCTATGGGAGCAAGAATGATGTCAGGTCAAACTTCTCTTCATGAAAAACTTGAAAATGAACTTGCTGAATTCGTAGGGAAAGAAAAAGCTTATCTACTAAACTATGGCTATCAGGGAATTATGTCAGTGATAGATGCCTTGCTAGATAGAAAGGATGTCGTTGTTTACGATTCTGAATGTCATGCTTGCATAATTGATGCATTAAGGATGCATATGGGGAAAAGATATGTTTTTCCACATAATGATATAGAAAACTGTGAAAAACAGCTTGAGAGAGCAACGAAATTAGCGGCTGAAACCGGAGGAGGGATATTATTGATTACAGAAGGTGTATTCGGAATGACCGGGGATCAGGGTAAATTAAAAGAGATTTGCGATCTGAAGAAAAAATTTGAATTCCGCCTTCTGGTAGATGATGCACATGGTTTTGGTACCATGGGTAAAACAGGAGCAGGTACACATGAAGAGCAGGGAGTGATTGAGGAAGTAGATTTATATTTCTCAACCTTTGCAAAATCTATGGCTTCAATTGGCGCATTTATCGCAGGTCAAGAAAAAGTTATCCATTATTTGAGGTTCAATATGAGATCTCAAATTTTTGCAAAATCCCTTCCAATGCTTTTAGTAGAAGGAGCTTTAAAAAGGTTGGAATTACTAAAAACACAGCCTGAACTCAAAGACAACCTTTGGAAAGTTGTAAATGCACTTAGAAAAGGGTTACATGAAAATGGGTTTAGTACTGGAAAATCCAATTCACCTGTCACTCCGGTTGTATTAAATGGTACTGTGGGAGAAGCAGCAGCACTATCCCATGATTTAAGGGAGAATTATGGTATTTTCTGTTCTGTAGTTATTTATCCTGTTGTACCTAAAGGCATGATTATCTTGCGATTAATTCCAACAGCAGTTCATACGCTCGAAGACGTAAAAGAAACAATTACGGCATTTGCAGCAATCAAGGAGAAACTCACAACAGGTATTTATAAAAATTCAGAGTTGGCTAATTCATTTGGAGAATAAAAAAAAAATCAAAAAAAACGGCCTCCTAATTGAATTGGTTAGTATTTAGGCTATATTGAAGGCAATAAACTTATCATCAACCTAAAATTTAATCACTATTATTATGAGCAGATTTAGTGAAATCAAAGATCTTGTAAGTGCCATGGAAGCCGATTTTGAAAAATTCTATGAAAAAAACAATCAGGCTGCCGGAACCAGAGTTAGAAAAGGGATGCAAGACCTGAAAAACATTGCACAGGAAATCCGAAAGGAAGTTCAAGATATGAAAAACGCCGGTTAAGGTTAAAAGCAAAAAAGGTGATCGTTTGATCACCTTTTCTGTTTAAGTATATTTTATTATTGATAATTAAAATTCCACTCTATTATTCTCCTGTTCCACATCAGCAAGCCTTTTACTAGGATCTATCTCTATTGATTTTATCTCATCTATTTTCCTATTTAAGGTTATTGTTTTGGTAAGATTTGTCCAAGGCCAATCTTCAGTTAAGATTCTTTTTGGTGCTCCTTCTTCATGAGACTTCTCTCCTCTCATGATTACCAAAGGTAAATAAACCATTTCCTGAGTACCGTCTTTATACGTTATCACCAAATCAATAGGCATAGGCATCAGTCCTATTCTTTCTAAAATTATATCAGTATTATTCCCCTGAGGATTTACTTCTTTAATACCGTAATTAATTGTTTTAGTAGTATAGACAAAATACTCCTTATACCAATCCAATTCTAATCCACTCTCTTTTTCCATTATTCGGATAAAATCATTGGCATTTGGATGCTTAAATTTCCATGTATTCCAATAGCGATGCATGCCTCGGTCTCTTACATCAGCTCCTATTATATAACCCATTTGCTCCAAGAATACAGCTCCTTTGCTATACGCAGCTGAACTATACGCTGAATTGGTATGGTAATGATCGGAATGAGTACTCATTGGTTCTTCTCTCCCAGATTTTACTAACCTATAATATCCAGAATAAGAACCCGCTAATGGAGATTTAGAAGGATTAAAAATCTCTGACATCGTTAGACTGGAGGCATAACTTGTAAAACCCTCATCCATCCAAGGATAAAGAGACTCATTCGTGGCAAGCACTCCATGAAACCAGCTATGCGCTAATTCATGAGCCATTACACTTACCAAGCTTCTTAAGTTTCTTCCACCTGTCACAAGAGTTGACATAGCATACTCCATACCTCCATCACCTCCTTGAATCACTGAGAATTGCTTATAGGGATATTGTCCAAAATGTTCAGAGAGAAAATTGATAGCCTTAGGAGTGTATTCCTTTAACTTCTCCCAGTTCTCGGTTGTCTCCTCTGTCGGTATAAATAAATGGTGGACCGTGATTCCATTTTCCATTTCAATTTTTTCATGCCGATATTTTGGATCAGCCGCCCACATGAAATCGTGCACCATAGGAGCTTTGAAATGCCAAGTCAGCGTTTCTCCATTGACTTTTGGTATTGATACTCCATCATCCTCATACCCATGTCCAATTTCATTTGGATTCTGAAGGTAGCCCGTTCCTCCGATTGTATAATTTTTATCTATAGTGATTTTAACATCAAAATCACCCCAAATACCATAAAATTCGCGACCGATGTAAGGGTTTGAATGCCATCCTTGTTCATCATAATTGGCCATTTTAGGATACCATTGAGACATGGAATAGCGAACTCCTTCTTCACTATCTCTTCCAGACCTTCTGATTTGTTTCGGTACTTGGCCCATAAAAGACATATTGAAAACAGTTTCAGAATTTGGTAGGATTGGTTTAGGAAGAGTCACTTCCAAAATTGTTTCTACCTCCTCGAAATCTACTTTCATTCCATCCATTGTCAATTCATTGACATGCAAATACCCAATCTCATCCGGCATCAAGGAATTAATACGATCTCCTACTCTTCGATCAGGATCAGAAATTGACCTAGATCTTTCATCCATCATACTTCCAGGCTGGAACGCATTATAATATAAATGGTAGAATACTTTGTAGAGTGTATCAGGTGAGTTGTTGTAATATTTCAGAACTTGAGTTCCGGAATATTGATTCGTTGAAACATTCATTTCGACTTCCATTTTGTAATCGACAGCTTGCTGAAATCTGCCTGTTTGAGCCATAACAGATGCCCCTGTGATTACAAAAAGAAAAAGCCCTAAAACAGGCTTATTCAATATATTAAGCATAGAATCTTTTTTTGTGCAAATAAAATCAATTTGAATTCTGAGCCCAAACCACCTATAAAAAATCAAATTCATTTTTTTGATGGGTGTACACTCCCTTTAAAAAAAAATCAATAATTAGCTCAGGGTTTTATCTTATTTTAGAAAATTACTCAATCTTAAAACAAACATGAGAAAACTTTACATCCTATCCTTAGCTCTGTTGCTTAGTTTAGGTACCTATGCCCAAGATATAGATATGGATCTATTTAAATCTATGAAGGCAAGAAGCATAGGGCCTGCAGCAATGAGTGGTAGAATTGCGGCAATTGATGCTGTAGATGATAACCCTTCAATCATTTATGCGGGATCTGCATCTGGTGGACTTTGGAAATCAACTTCAGGTGGAATTAATTGGAAGCCAATTTTTGACAATGAGAAGGTCCACTCCATTGGATCAATTTCCATTTATCAGAAAAACCCAAATATCATTTGGGTAGGAACTGGAGAAGGAAATCCAAGAAATTCTCTTAACCTGGGATATGGTGTTTATCGATCCATGGATGCCGGGGAAACTTGGGAATTAATGGGACTTGAAAAAACTCGGGCTATTCACAGAATAATCGTGCACCCGGAGGATCCTAATACTGTTTATGTTGGTGCAATTGGATCTCCATGGGGAGAGCAAGAGGATCGAGGACTTTATAGAACGACAGATGGAGGAAAAACTTGGGAGAAAATCTTGTATATGGATCCTAAAACAGGTGTTGGAGAAATGATTATGGATCCTAATAATCCAAATAAGATTTTTGTCAATATGTGGCAACATAGAAGATATCCCTATTTCTTTGAGTCTGGAGGTCCTTCTTCTGGACTTTTTGTGACTTACGATGGAGGCGATAACTGGAAAAAACTCGATGACTCTAATGGATTGCCTAAAGGTGACTTGGGTAGAATGGGTTTAGCTATCTCAGCAGCAAATAGCAGTAAAGTTTATGCTTTGATTGAATCCTCAAAAAACGCACTTTATGTTTCAGAAGATGGAGGAGATAATTTCAAAATGATAAATTCCGATGGTTCAATAGGTGATAGACCATTTTATTATTTTGATATCCATGCAGACCCTAAAAATGAAAATAGACTATATACTCTTTATTCAAGAGTTGGAATAAGCGAAGATGGAGGGAATTCTTTCACTCAATTACTTCAATACCAAGGAGTCCACCCAGATCACCACGCGTGGTATATAAATCCTAATGACCCAAAACTTTTAATAGATGGAAATGATGGTGGCCTAAATATTTCAAGAGATGGTGGAAAAACCTGGTTTTTTGCTGATAACCTTCCAGTCGGACAATTTTATCATGTCAATGTAGACAATGAAATCCCTTATAATATCTATGGAGGAATGCAGGATAATGGGTCTTGGACTGGACCTGCTTATGTTTGGAGAAGAGATGGTATCAGAAACAGCTATTGGCAAGAAGTCTCTTTTGGAGATGGTTTCGATGTAGTACCCCACCCTGCCAATTCGAGGTTCGGGTATACCATGTCACAAGCTGGAAATGTATCAAGGTTTGATAAAAAAACAGGACATAATAAAACCATCCGACCTACACATCCTGATAAAGATGTTTTCTTACGATTTAATTGGAATGCTGCAATTGCTCAAGATCCTCATGATGAAAATACGCTTTATTATGGATCTCAGTTTTTGCATAAGTCATCAGATAATGGAGATACATGGGAAATCATTTCACCGGATTTAACTACCAATGATTCTACAAAACAGAGACAACAAGAAACTGGTGGATTAACTTATGACATCACCGGAGCAGAAAATCACACCACCATTATCGCAATTGCACCTAGTCCAATTAATCCAAATATTATCTGGGTCGGTACTGATGACGGAAATGTTCAACTTACAAAAGATGGTGGAGAGACCTGGACAAATGTGGTCGATAAGCTTACTGGACTTCCAAAAGCATCTTGGATTGCTCAGATTCAAGCATCAACATATAATGCAGATGAGGCATGGGTGATCGCAAACAACTATAGAAACAATGATTTTTCTGCTTATGCCTATCATACTTCAAATGCAGGTGGAAGCTTCACAAGAATTGTTGATGACTCTAAAGTTTGGGGATATACGCTTTCTATTAAGCAAGATCCCGTACAACCGAATCTTGTTTTCTTGGGAACAGAATATGGATTGTATGTCAGTTTCGACAAAGCAAAAACCTGGAACAAATGGGAGCATGGGTATCCAAAAGCTGTTTCTACTTATGATATGGCCATTCAGGAAAGGGAAGCTGATTTGGTAATCGGTACGTTTGGAAGAGCATTTTATGTATTAGATGACATCAGACCTTTGCGCGTTTTTGCAGCAAAAACCGGTAATAAACCAGAAGGGAAAATCACTGCTGTGCCATCACCAGATGCCTATCAAGCTGAAATCCAACAACCTGTAGGTGAAAGGTTTCCAGCTGATGGAATTTTTGCCGGTGAAAACAGAGAGACTGGTGGTAGATTGAGCTTCATTTTAAATGATGACAAAGAAAAATTGGACACCGTTACTGTTAGCATTTTTAATGAAGCTGGAGAACAAATCAGAACGTTAAAAACAGTACCAGTAAATGGTGTTAACAGAATCAATTGGAATCTTGATCGGAAGTCTACGGTAGAAAATACAGGCGGTTTTGGTGGTCGAGGAGGTAGAAGATCTGGATTTTACGAACCTTCTGGAGGAGATGCTTTACCGGGAACCTATAAAGTAGTGTTTGCTTATAGTGAAGAAGAGTCTGAAACAACTATCAACGTTTTACCAGATCCAAGGATTCAAGTAAATATGGCAGACTTGAAAGCAAAAGATGATTTCTTGAAAAAGTTAGAAGCACTTTCAAATGAGGTTTCAGCGTCAACAAAAAAATTAGATGAAGCGCAAAAAGTAATCGATAAAGTATTGACTTTGACCAAAGATGTAGAAACTGATGATGCAAAAGAACTTGCCAAAGCTGCCAAGGAAATAAAGAAAAAACTAGACACAACCCGAGAAGCTTTCAATGGCCCAACACTCGAAGGTCAGGGAATAGTAAGAAACTTATATCCAACAACAATGAATATGGTTTTTGCTCCAAGGAGATATGTAAGTTCTTCTTATACTACTCCGGGAGAAACTGAAGAAAGACTTTATGAGCAAGGAAAAGAAGCTGCCTCCGAAGCCATAGCTAAAGTCGAAGAATTCATGAATGGAGATTGGAAAGCCTTTGAGGACAAGGTAAAAAACACCGAAATAGACTTATTTGAAAATGTGAAAAAATAAATCTCAGTGTATTTTGAAGAAGAGCGTTTGGACAAAACCAAACGCTCTTTTTTTTATACTATTTCCTATCTAAAATTGAATACAAAAAAGGAATATTTTGAAATTGAACTAATTGCTTTTTTGGAATATGCAACCAAGTTTAAAATCTGAATCACCTCACAATCTTAATTAAAGTGAGAATATTCAAGAGAATCTTAATCAGGTATGCGATAAGTTAAGCTTAAATTATATTCAAAATCAGCCTCTGCTACTTCACCTGCAGTTCCCAAAATAATTACTCCTCTAAATCCGTTATCATGTTTTGATAAGCCTAAGAAGTATTCAATAAACTGAAGCAAATCAAAATATACTTTAACTCCTACTCCTACTCCATCATCAAGTTCTAGATCAAGAGATAAAAATGATCCCTTTAATTGCTTTGGTCCTGTAGTCCAGATTCCTGCAAAAACTCCTATTTCGCCACCTTCTTCAGCACCAATAGAGATTCCTGTATCGGAGAGAACCCGAATATCATTGTCCCCTCTAAACTTGTATCCCACACTTAAGATTTCGCTTTCTCCGATTACTCCAGATACTTCCTCGGTTACTCCAACACTAACAGATTTTAAATCGTCAAATTCATTTTCAATTGTATCCCAAATTGGAGTTAAAAACTCGGTTAAAATAGTTTTAAAATCTTCGGAATTTTGCTTTTCATTAGAATCAACCAAATTTTTAATTATACTTTTGACTCTATCCTCATCAGAGGTCATTTTTGATTTCACTGCTGTGTAAAGCTGATGAATTTTACTTTCTTCATCTTTTAAATCACCCATTAAGGTCGAAAATTCAGATTTAGCTTTGTTTATTAAATCAACTTCTTCCGCTCCTGCTTTTGTCAAAGCAGTTTTAACAGCAGATTCAAAATCCTGAATCCCTGTCTTAATTTCGTTTTCAGCTTCTTTAATATCCTTTTTCAGATCTCCCTTGATTTTATCAAAGACATCCTCCACCTCATGGGCGGCCTTTTTTAAATCATCAATAAATCCCATTTGTAAAAGTTTTTAAGTTTATAAAAATTAATCTACATTCAATTTAAATAAATTTATTTAATTGATTATCAATATTTTACAAACACTTTTGAAAAATTCAATTTAAGTTTTTTAAGTCTTAGAAAACGTATTTAATAGCAAATTTAATGATGATAAAAAAGTCTGATGAGTACCACCAGACTTTATATAACTACACATTATGAAGTGCTATCTATCGATTCTCAAAAAGAATTCATGATTGAGAATTTCGTTGACTCATTCTGCCACCGCATTTTTTGTTAAGCTACTTTAGGACGAGTTAAATTGTAAGATTAAAAAATCCTTTTTATCTCCACCCTAATTATATAATTTACTAGTATACTGATCCTTATATTTGGTAAGAAAGAATTTGCCTAAACAATTAGAGTAAAAACCAATCAAATATTGAGAAAGGTTAATATTCCAGGGAATTCAAAAAAGTCAATCTTGAATTTGTAAAGTTAAATGACGTGCCAATTCAATTACAAAAATCAACCAATTGAAAATCAAGCATCAACGTTTTTTTCGATCAATAAAGGAAAATCCCTTCTTTAGAAAATTAGGATTCAAACCTCATCAATTGTTTCTGATGCTAATGCCTATATTGACTATTTATTTCCAACCAAGTTGCGCACAGACGGAATTTACAGAAATCAGATTTGAACAGACGGATTCATCCAAAAGATCAAAATATTCTTTAAAAGGCAAGATCATTCAGTTTGGGACTTCCGAGCCATTGGAAGGTGTTTCCATTCATATCGACGGATTCTTCACCGGAAACAATACAAACAAAGTTGGACAATATGCCCTTTCACTTGATTCCGGAAAACACAGGATAGTTTTTCGGCAGTTAGGAAAACAACCTGCTCATTATATTGTCTATCTGTATGGGGACGGCCAATTAGACATTGCTCTAACAGACCGCGATTTTGAATTGGAGACATTCACGGTACAGGCAGAAGAGCGCGATAGAAATATTCGAAGTGCGATTACTGGTGTCACCAAAATGAACATCAATGAGATAAAACTTGTACCAGCATTTATGGGAGAGGCTGATGTGTTCAATGTTCTCCAATCTATGCCGGGAGTAACTTCGGTAGGCGAAGGTTCTGCAGGAATGAATATAAGAGGTGGACAGGCAGATCAAAACCTAATCATGATGAACGAAGCCATAGTGCTCAGTAACAATCATGCATTGGGTTTCCTATCATCTTTTAATGGTGATGTTCTCCAAAATTTCACCTTGTACAAAGGAACCGTGCCGAGCTATTTTGGTGGAAGGAGTGCATCAGCGTTGAATATCGAAATGAGGAAAGGGAATAGAGAAAACTGGAAAGGCAGTGCTTCTTTAGGAACTGCAGTCAGCAAATTCTTGATAGAAGGACCAATCATACCAGAAAAGACCTCATTGATATTTGCCTCCAGGTTATCTAATGCCAATTGGCTTTTGGGCAAAACAAAAGAAGTTGATGTCCAAAATAGCAAGATTAACTTCCATGATTTTTATTTAGGCATCAATCACCAATTTTCTGATAATAATAGCCTTGATTTTAACCTGCTAAATACCGGAGATTATTTCAGGTTTTCCAATCAATTTGGGTTTGAATGGAACAATTTTGTAGGGTCACTGACCAGTCGAAACCTATTGACCGATAACTTCTCTTTAGTCGGAATGGTAGCTTATGGGTCATTTAATAATGGTTTTTTTGAACCCTCTCTAATAGATCCTTCTAAAATTGAAAATGGACTTTTTTATTACCAAGGAAAAATAATCAGCTTATGGACTCTAGAAAAAGTGGACATCAACTTCGGTGCAGAAGCCATTCAATACAAAATGAGACCAGAGTCCCAAAGTCCACTCTCGGCAGACTCAGGGATAGCAATGCAAAGGATTCAGAAAGAACGAGGATTGGAATATGCACCCTTTGTATCTGCTGATTGGAATCCATCAGAAAAATTTTCTCTTTCAGGAGGAATCAGGTATTCAAATTATGTACAACAAGGACCCGACTCAGTCTATAGATATCAAGAAGGAGTTCCCATGTCTAGATTGACGATTGATGGGGTGGATTTTATAGAAAGTGGACAAGTCGTTAGGTATTCTGGTTTGGAACCAAGGCTGTCATTCCGTTTTACAATTGACAAAACCAGTTCCATCAAAGGTGGATATTCTGTCATGAACCAATACCTTCAGACCATCTCTAATGCTACGGGCCCGACGCCAATAGATCTTTGGCAGTTGAGCACAATCTACATCTTACCACAAAGGTCTCACAATGCTTCTTTAGGATACTTCCGAAACTTCAAAGAGGATGAATGGTCTACTTCTTTTGAGGGTTTTTATCGGACTTCTGACAACCAGTTGGAATACAGGGATTTTGCTGATTTGTTTGTAAATCCGCACTTAGAGACAGAATTGATCCAAGGAGAAGGCAAAGCTTATGGTGCGGAAGTATTGATCCAAAAAAATAGCGGCGGTATCACAGGTTGGCTTTCTTATACCTATTCCAGGTCGTTGATTAGAACAACCTCCGAATTTCTAGAAATCCAGGTCAATCAGGGCAATTGGTTTGCTGCCAATTTTGACAAACCTCATAATATTTCTCTTGTCACCAACATTCATATTGGAAGAGGAAGGACTTTCAATACAAATATCAATTTTTCATCTGGCAGACCTGTTACAGGCCTTTCATCTAACTATGTTATAGGAGGGATTTTTGTTCCAAATTTTGGAAACAGAAATGAATTCAGGATTCCAAATTATTTTAGAATTGACTTTTCTTACCTAACCAATGGATTTGTGAGAAAATGGGATGATAAAATTAATTTTAGTGTCTACAACCTCACAGGTCGAAGAAATGCCTATTCAGTATTTTTTCAAAGGGAAGGAAGGACTCAGCGATTGGTACCTTATCAGATTTCAATTTTGGGTTCCGTTTTCCCATCATTTACATACACTGTTTCTTTTGGCAAATGATCTCACGCACTAAAATATCTACCCGATTGCTTTTGGTGTTTTCTCTATACTTATTATTACCTTTTTCCTGCATTGATAAACTTGATTCTTTTGACGATCCACAAGAAGAGCAATTAGTTATCTATGGACTGTTGACCGATAGGTATGAAAGACAAATAGTAACAGTATCGAGGACATCCGCTTTTGGATTTGACCCATTGGGTGTTAGGGAAGCAAAAGTTTCTTTATTGACAGCATCCGGAAGCAGATTTAGATACATTTCTAATGGTTTTGGGGAATATATATTAGAAGGATTTGCTGCAATAGAAGGTGAAAGTTATGCCATCGAGGTAATTCTGGAAGACAAGGTCTACATGTCAAATTATGAAAAAATTCCGGAGCTTTTAGCGGATGATGTGATCAGTTTTGAATTTAATAAAGAACCATTCAGGACGGAATCTCCGGAATCAGTATTTACAGTTTTTTCGGAGACGACACTGCCAAATTCATCAAATCCGATCTACCTTAGATGGATGGTCGAGGAGACTTATTTTTGGCCTTTGGTATATTTACCTGGGACGGGATTTCCTCCCCCACCACCTCCTCCTTGTTTTATATCTGATGTTATTGAACCTAATAGAGTCAATTTATTTGACGGTTCGAGCACAAATACTCAAAAAGGGAAATTTGTTTTGGCAAAAAGATTAGTGGATAATTCCTTCCTTTATCCATTTTTTGTGAGCGTTAAGCAACTCAGCATCAATCGGGAGGCTTATGAATATTGGGAAAAAATAAATATTATAATCAATAACCAAGGATCTTTATTTGATATTCCCCCTGCTTCAGTATTAGGAAATATCTCCAATTTTGAAGATCCAAATGAAACAGTCTTGGGGTATTTTGAAGTTGCCAAAACCAAGGTGTCAAGGATTTATACAACTCGTGAGGATGTCCCGTTTTTTCTTGTAGATCCTTGTCAGTATTTCCCAAATAAACCTGAGAATTCCTATGCCTCTGAATGCAAGTCCTGCGAAGCAAGAGCCCAAGGAAGAAGGTGGACAAACAATGCACCAGATTGGTGGAAGTTTGATTGAGAAGATTGGGGTTTGTGAAAGAATAATATCTAAAAATGAAAAAGAACCTTAATTCGAAATTAAAGCAACTTTCTTTCTTTTCTTTCTTGATTTTGATATCATTCTCCTGCATTGAACAACTTGATTTTTGGCAGGAAACACAAGAGGGAGAATTAATTATTTATGGATTATTTACTGATATTGATGATAAGCATGTTGTCAATATCAGTACCTCTGCACCTTTTGGTTTTCGGCCCAAAGGTGTTTCGAATGCAACAGTTTATTTGCTGACCAAAGGGGAAGAAAAATTATCATATCTCAACAAAGGAAATGGAGTTTATGAATTACATGGGGTGAAATCAGCAAAAGGGAAAAGTTATGCTCTAGAGGTTATTTTAAATGGGGAGACCTATCAGTCAAAATTTCAAGAAATGCCGGATGTTGTGGGAAAGGACAGTCTAAGCTACCAAGTTGCCTATGAACCTTTCAGATCCTCGCTAGATGAGCATGTTTTTAAGGTATTTACAAAATCGGAGTTGCCGGAAACTAAAGAACAGCTCTTCATCAGGTGGATAGTAGAGGAAGCTCATTATTGGCAGCTACTTTGGATTCCACCCGGAACGCCTCCTCCTCCACCCTGTTTCATTTTTGATGTCATGGATCCAACAAAAGTAAATTTATTTGATGGGACAGTTACTACGAGTAGGCAAACAGAGAGATTACTGGCTACCAGGAAATTTGACAATGCTTTCTTATTCCCATATTTTGTAACTGTTAAACAGCTAAGCATCAACAGGGAGGCTTTTGAGTACTGGCAAAAAATCAATAGTGTCATCAACAACAAGGGTTCCCTCTTTGACATACCCCCTGCACCGGTATTCGGAAATATTATAAATACTGAAAATCCAAATGAGATTGTTTTGGGCTTCTTTGAGGTTGCAAAATCATCAGTTTCAAGGTTCTTTGTGACCTCTGAGATATCTCCCATTTATTTGCAACCGATTTGTAACAACATCCCCGGAAAACCCACAAATCAATATGCGGCAGATTGTCTATCCTGTGAAGGTCGAGCAGCGGGAAGGGAGTGGACAAGTACAAAACCAGACTGGTGGATTTACGATTAACCTGACCTTTCAACCCTCAAATAGGTAGGTGCTTTTCCAAAATATTCGATTTTCTATCATATAATCATTTAATCTGGAAAGATCATTGTTATATATATGCCGCATGAGTCCTTGAATACCGAACTCTATCACTGAATTCAATTAAAAAACCTTGCAAATTTCATGGCTAGTCCAATTGATTTTTTCAAAGACTATTATCTCTTATCTATTTTCATATAATTCAGAATAATAATCTTGGTAAGAACCAGAGGTTACATGATCCAACCATTCCTGATTTTTCAAATACCAATCAATTGTGATTCAATTCCTTCTTCAAATTGAAGGCTTGATTCAATCCCGAATCCTTCTAAGATTTACTAAAGTTTATTGAAGAACTAAGTCCTAATCCTTCCCAAATACTATTAAGAGCAAATAGCTTTTCACTTCAATAAGTATTCTTCTCTTAATTGTTTTTTATCAACCTTCTTGTAATAGTTTGGAAGTTAATCTGAACCTGAATCTGATATAATCCATTGCTAAATTCTCTTAAATCAATTTTTCTAACAAATCCTTTTTCATATTCGCCAGACTCTTCAAAGACTAGCCTACCGGCAGCATCAAAAATCTTCAGATCGACCATAGAAGTTTGAGAGAATTCTATTTTGATGTTTGTTTCTTTTGATGCAGGGTTTGGATAAACGAGAACAGAGTTCTCCTGGTATTCTTTAGAAAGGTTAAATTCTTCGTAAATAACATTACCTACCCTATCCTTGCTTGAAACTCTAATGGCAGTAGAACTACTTTCCAATTCCGAACCTTTCCAAATCAGCTGATTATTTTTTACAAAGAAATTTGGGTGTGCCTCTATTTCATAAATATGATAATCATCAGCAGGATCAATAGTCTTAAAGATTCCAACTATTTCTCCTTCTCTGGCATCTGATGGAATTATAAGGTTTGAAAGATGTATATCTGTTGGAATGGGCTTATCCAATACTAAAATACCAACTTGAATATCTTCGGGAGATCCAACCAAGTCTGAATCTATTAATAATCCTTCTACAAACTGAATTCCCTCAATGGTAGGACTATATTGATCCATTTCCCAAATCACAGTTTTTTGTGGAAACTGAGATAAAATACCATTTAATTTTACTTCAAGTATTTCCCTAGAAGTGTTCCAATCTACTGTGATTATTTCAGAGGTATTTATTGATTTATTCTTACCTCTTTTGGGGTTATGAATAACAATACTTCCACCAGTCAGAACTGTTGTTGCTTCTTCTTTATCGGAAGCTCCAAACTGATTATCATAAATAATCTCAGATGTCTCGCTTTGCCAGATCTTAATTCTAAATTTATCTGGTTCATTTTCACCCTTTATATTTCCATCTACTGCAGAAACCATAAATGAATAGCCTTCTTCTCCATTAATGCTTCCTTCTCCTTTGTATAAAGCTTTATAGCCTGAAATAACCAATGTCATATCTTCGTAGAATGAGCTTTTAAAGTTCACTCCACCATTTTTGAATTGGAATTCTGTGTTTCCATCAACTTTGTTGCTTCCTTTTTTGTATTTGGCAATAAACCCAAAATTGGCTCTACCTTCCGCTTCTGTATCAGGTAAATATGCCCCTTTCGGAGACCAGATAGTTCCACCTCCTGTGACAAAACCTCCATCTGGATCAAAAATGACTGCTAGATCAGTAGATTTATCTAATACTCTGCCACACTCATCTTTTACAATTAATCTTATTTGATATACACCTGCGTCTGAATAAACATGACGAGCTGTATAATCTGAATTAAAATCGATTATAGAAGTAGTCGTACCATCATCCCAGTCCCAGAATGCTTCTACAATATTTCCTTCTACTTCAGCTGAAACAATAATTTCTGAATTAACAGGGTTTGGATCCAAAGGTCCTAAAACACTTATTATATTAAGCTCAACAGCACAAGGGTCTGAATCGCAACTAGAAGGAATTCCTGGGTTTTTCAATTCATCAAAATCATCGCAATCATCAGAATTTGACACATAACCTACAGGAACTGAACAAGACTCTATCGAATTACTTGCATCGCCGAATCCATCACCATCCTGATCTCTGTAATAAGTAGTCAGTCCAATAGCGTCTGGATCTTCATCGTCAACCAATCCATCACAATCATTGTCAATGCCATCACAGATTTCAGGGGCTCCTGGATAAACAGTATCGTTGGAGTCATCACAATCACCGTCATCTGGTGTATAACCATCTCCATCAGAATCGGTTTTACCGGGGTCTCCTCCATTTATTGATATGGTTACAACTGCATTATTCGAATTGGTATTTCCATTCACATCAGTTGCAATAAGAGAAACTAAATTTTCACCTTCATCTATGCTTGTGAATGAATTGATATCTAATTCTAAACTTGATATTCCACAATTATCAAAAGTTCCATTATCTATATCTGCTGGTAATATAGTTAGTGTCTCCCCAACATTAATAGTAAAAGTTCTATCCCTAGTATTTACAGTTGGCAACTCTGTATCATTCACCGTTACCTTGAAGTTGGCTGTTGCAGTATTGCCATGAATGTCAAGGGCGGTATAAGTTACGGTAGTCTCTCCAACTGGGAAGACTGATCCATTCATCTGATCAGATGTAAACGAGTTAATGCTACAATTATCAGTGGCAAATGGTTCTGTCCAAGTCACTACCGCTCCACAGGTATCTGGATCATTCTCTAATGTGAAATTTGCCGGAACATTCGTGATCAAC